>NZ_JAUBTF010000034.1:0-76954 GCF_036702355.1 Microcoleus sp. D3_18_C4 | reverse complement strand
ATCATTATTATTCACTTAGATTTCTATACAAAGAGGTATTGACAAAATATACTCCCTTCTAACTTGTTACGAATGGGGCAACATTGCCTGAATTGCGATATTGAAAGCGGGAAATTCGATCGGTGAAATGCTCGTAGTTTCCCCAAGAATTACTTCGCTTTGATAGCCATTTTCAGTAGGTTCTAGAAAAACGTGAAGTTGTCGATCGCCCACATTTAATACCCAATAATCGGCAATTCCCGATCGCGCGTAGATGTTGCCCTTAATTTTGCGATCGTAAGCTAAGCTGCTGTCTGCTACATCAATAATTAAATATACTTCTGATGGAGTCGGATGGTGAGTGGCGCAGTCAAACGGATCGATAATAACTACAGCGATATCCGGTTCTGGTTCGGAATTGTCATCGAGGGCGATCGGATATTGAGTATAGACAGCAGCCTGGTCTGGTTTTCGAGAATTTAGCGCAACAGTGTCGCCGTGCGTCTAGTAGCACAAGTATGAGCAGTTCCTTTCGCACTCATTTTGATAATATTTCCTAAAATTAATTCACCTCGCTCCTCTGGGTGAAAAAATCCCATCTCTCCCAGCATCTGATATTTTTTAACTGTCCATTTGTGGATCGTAAAAGGGGCTTCTGTTATCAGCCTAGTTTCACCAAAAATATCGCAATTCCATCCAGGATAATTTGATTGTAGCTGAGGTAAAGTATGCAGCGGTAATCAGATCAGGATTGTGCAGCCTCTCTCTGCGATCTCTGCGCCCTCTGCGGTTAATAAAAAAACAATAAAGTGATTCAGGTTTCGATCGCAGAATGGGCATAAATTGCCAACTGCGATCGATTTCGCAAGTTTAACCGATTCAGTAAATGAGTGACATGAGTCTTCACTGTTCCCTCAGAAATAAACAACTGCTGGGCAATATCTCGGTTGGCTAAACCTTTACCAATCAACCGCAATACCTCTTGTTCGCGCGGGGTTAATTGTGCCACTGCAGGGAGTTGTGAGAGTTGAGTAGTAGGTGTTGGAGTCGTAGGTGCTGCACAAAATCCTGTTATTAGCTTATCCATTAAACCAGGAGCCAGTTGAGTATAACCCGATTGCACCAAACGAATTGCTTGTGCTAACTCTTCCGATGGCATATCTTTCAACAAATAGCCCTTGGCTCCGGCTCGCATCGCATCAACAATATATCCATCGTCATCAAAAGTAGTTAAAACCAAGACACTCGTGTTGGGAAATGACTGACAGATCAGGCGAGTTGCTTCTCTACCATCCATCACGGGCATTTTTAAATCCATTAATACAACATCGGGTTGGAGAGCTTCGACTTGCTCTATGGCAGCTTTACCGTTGTGGGCAATTCCAATCACTTCTAAATCTGATTCTAGGCTTAACATAGCCTTGAGTCCTTGGCAGATAAGCTGCTGATCGTCAACTAACAACAGACGAATCATGGGATATTCCTAAAATGTATTATCCCATGATAGTTCTTAATTACACAGACAAAGAAAAAACGCCAAAAGAGGTTACGTTAATTTTACACTTTGTTACATCAAGTAATTTATTTTCGCCTACCTACTTAACGGCAGGCTAACATCGATTCTACACCCCGCTCCGGGTGATGTTTCCAGGTGAAACTCTCCGTTGAGAGAAGCAATTCGCTCTTGCATCCCTCGCAATCCAAACCCGCCAGTACCACTTTCTAATTGGAACCCCCGCCCGTTATCTTCAAGAGTCAAAAGCACTCGATCGCACGTTGTTTGCAATTGCAGGCGAACCTCGGTAGCTTGGGCGTATTTGCAAATGTTGGTCAACGCTTCTTGCACGATGCGATATAGCGTTTTGACAACTTGAGGTGGTAACACAACTTCCACGCAAATGCTGCTGGTAACAGTGACACCCGTACTCTGGCGAAAGTCTTCCATCAGCGAGGCAATCCCTTGTTCCAAGGGTTCTTCTGCCTCTGCGTCTGCCCTTAGCGCATTTACCGATTGTCGAACTTCTTTCATCGCCACCTTACCGAGTCGCTGGGCTTGTTCCAAAAACGGTTGTGCCTCTATTGGGTCATGTTGCCAGAGTTTCATGGCGGTTTGCAGTTGAATGTTGAGCGAAGTCAAGGCGTGACCCAGGGAATCGTGAATCTCTCTTGCAATGCGATTGCGTTCCTGAACCGCTGCTAAATCTTCTATTTGCAGGGCATATTCCCGTAGCTGTGCGTGGGCTTGCGATAGTTGTTCCTGGGTTCTGCGTTCTGCTAGTAAGGTACTGACCAACTGCGACACGAAAAATAGCCCCAATCCAAACATCAACAATTCTGCCGTCTGGTGCATCCAAATTTGCTGTTGCTCGACATTAGGCAACATTAGGGGTATCACTCTTTGAAGATACTGAACTTGATGAAACATATACATTACCAGCGACAGACCTGCCACAATCCATCGACCGGGGGATTCAAATAAAAAACAACTGCGAATTAAGACGATTAAATACAGCGTCGGTAGGATATGGAGATATCCCAAGGTAGTTCCGTAGAAGATCAGACTCATTTCGATCGCCGTATAGAGATAGCGAAAGGAAGTTTTGCCCGCAGGTAAGATCCATCCCATCAAGCCCAGGGAGATCAGGATCAGAATGTGCTGTACGGGAAGACTTTGACGCTGCCACGCTTCGATGGCGGCCATCACTCCACAACTTCCTAACATGATCCATTCGGTGTACAGCAGAAAGCGAAATGGTTGAGGTTGGGTTTTTAGTAGGGATGCGAGCGCAGTCATGGCAGGGGTCTCCAGTAGTTCTGGGTCTCAAATATTCCCCAAAAATACTGCAAGTCAGAGTGAATGTCGATAAAACTCGGCAATTTTCTAACTTTCGCTGATGCCACCCCGCGGAACTATGACTAAAGTTATAGCCGATCGGGATAGGAAGCGCGAACATCGGACTCGGCAGTGATGGGCGATCGCAACTTTTGGCAGATGAGGGGGCGATCGAGAATACTCATTTCGTTGATGTCAGAATCGAGACGTTTTTCAGATGTGTTGAACAGAGTTGATTTCCTAAGATTGTGACATAGCAAACCAAAGCAAACAGTTTTGATTTGCCTCAATAATTCACTTAATATCTAGGAGCAACGAACATGGCTGTAATTAATGGAACCAACGGCAACGACAATCTGAACGGTACTTCTGGTAACGATACCCTGCGGGGATTAGACGGAAACGATAATCTGTTTGGCGGTTTTTTTGGGGACGATCTTCTGGATGGTGGAAACGGAAACGATACAGCGACTTATCTGGGATTTGGCAATAACATAAATGCTTCCTTAGAGACGAACAAAGCAACTTTTTTTGGAGGTAGCGGGACTTTCATCGGTATTGAAAACTTAATTGGCGGTAACAATCAAGATGTCTTAACTGGCAACGGTTTGGACAATCTGATTGATGGTGGCCCTAGCGGTGACGACATCTCGGGCCGGGCGGGGAACGATCGCCTACTTGGTGGAGCCGGATTCGATATTTTAAGAGGAGAATTAGGAAATGATAACCTTCGAGGTGGCGACGATACGGATTTGCTAGAAGGTGGCGATGGGTTTGATTTCCTAGCTGGCGATAAGGGCAACGATACGATGATTGGTGGCAGCGGAGACGACAACTTTCAATGGGTGGATGGCGACGGCAGCGATCTGATTCAAGGCGACAGCGGTCGCGATAACTTGTTATTCAACGGTTCGATCGCGCAAGGGGATAATATTGATATCACCCAATCGGGCTTGAACATTGTATTGCAGCGCACCAATCTCGTCCCCGTAACCTTAACAACCACAGGCATAGAGAGTTTCAATGCAATTAACGGTGGCGGTGGCGATGATGTGTTAAGTGTCCGCAATCTAGGCGCGACAAGCGGTGTCGAATTTATCCAATTCACGGGGGGAGAAGGCAACGATCGCCTGAATACAACTAATGTATCAGCAAACATCAATGCTAGTGGTGGTAACGGAAATGATATTCTCGTAAGCAGTAACGGGAACGACGAGCTATTTGGTAATGGAGGAAGTGACGTTCTTTCCGGGGGTAACGGGAGCGATCGAATTACAGGTGCCGAAAGAGGAGGAGGCAAGGGTGAATTTGATGTGCTAATTGGCGGTGCAGAAGCAGATACTTTTGTGCTCGGAGAGCTCGGGCAAATTAATTATGATGATGGCAACGGCTTGTTAGACAATGCTGCGGACTTTTTCAATGGTAACATTGGCATTGATGGTCTGAGCGATTTTGCCCGCATCTTAGACTTCAGAATCGGTGAGGATGTTATTCAACTGGGTGGGTCGAGCAATAGCTACGTGCTCCGACCCGTCCCTGGTTCCCTGCAAGGAGGGAGTGCAGCTCAAGATGTGGGAATTTTCAAGAACAATGGATTTGCACAGCCCCTTGAGTTGATCGGGATCGTTCAAGATGCACCCTCTGGTCTAAATATCAACAATTCAGCGCAATTTAAATTCAGCTAGTTTTCAGGCGATCGCACTGCTTTAAGTTTGAATCGAGTACGGTGTTGTGTGGCACAAAAAACACACAACACCGTTTGGCGATCGACCCAAACATTGCCCGCAGTTTAATATTGGGGGAATACCAGAAACGCCAGCCGTTGTGGCTTGAAATTTAAGATATTGTCAGCTGGATCGGGCGCTATAAGATAGTTTGCGGTAATAGTTTCAGCCTAACTTGTTTTCATGCTGTCAGCTTAAAGCGTTTTCTGGCAGTCCGGGGTTTAAACCCCTGCCTCATAGCTTAAGGAATGAGAATTAAATAACTTAGAATTTTTATGGTTCTTGTGGGCTCGGCGTCCCGCCCGTCCAGAAAGGGCGGGCTAAGAGTGTCCAACCCCTACTTCCGACAAACTTGTGTAAATTATTTAATTCGCATCCTAAGTCGGTTAAAACCGACTGCAATTATTAGCATTATTATTTAAATGAATGTTATAAATAGATTATTCATGAATTAGTAAGGTACGCCATAAGCACCTTACTAACCCTGGGGTATTTCCGACTAAGCTGACACGCTACAAACTAGCAAAATTTACTTTTGTGACTTCACCTGCGGCAACATTAACTGTTTGTTGAATTTGACTTCCGTCAACTTTCAACTGATAAGTTCCCGGAGAAAGCTCGATCGCCCCAAACCATCCTTTACCATCCGCGCGCAGTTGGCGCACCTGGCCAGCAGCATCGATCGACTGCAATGTCAAGCTCGCACCGTCGCAAGTTTGAGCGCACTGCTGCAAATTTCCGGCGATCGCACCTGTAGTCGGCCGCGACTTCCAAGGCATATCGGGAACGGCTGCTGCTGTCGCCCACACAGGCTGAGTTTGAAAGGTTTTGCCCGTCGCAGCATCAACGTATTGACTCGGCTGCGAAAGGGCGGTGTAAAACAAATCGTTGCTTTGGGGAACGTATTTCCAAGGCTGGCGGGGCAAATCACCGCTACCGCCCGATCGCAGTTCCACATTCGTGTACACGTTGCTGCTAGCGTAGGAATACAGCACCGTACCCGCTACGTGATTCCCTTTCGCAGACGGCTGTTCGGCGCGACGAATCTGGCCTAGAGTGTCTTCGATGTAGTTAAGGTAATTGCCGGGGCCGATCGCAATTTGGCGGTTGTATTGGTGGTCTTTGGCGAACTCGATCCAGTTGTCGTAAGCGAGTTTTTGCGATCGTTTGTACTCGCGCTGGTAAGTCATCGGCATCGCCATGTCTACGATCCCTTCTTCCAGCCAAGCGCGCCAATCTTGCAATACTTCTTTGTAGGGCTGCGTTTGATACCATCCTGCATCGTTTTTCGGGCCGTCTCCCCAGGCGATCGTGGCGGCGGTAATTTTAACGCGCGGTTTAATCGCAAGGCTTTCTACATAAAGCTTCCGCACTAAATTTGTCACCTGATCGCGCCGCCACTGCATCCACGCGGGATCTGTGGGTGCGGGTTTGCCCGATCGACCTGTTTGCTGATTGAAACGGGCGATCGCAGTCGGATTGTAGCCCCAAGTCGGCCCGCCGTAGCGCACATAATCCAACTGTACGCCGTCCACATCGTAGCGCTTGATCAAGTCCAAATAGACGGAAACAGTATAATCTACGGCGTCTGGATGGCCGGGATCGAGGAAACCGGGTGATTCGCCACTCGAAGTCAGCATCGCCCAATTGTCATTTCCTGGGGCAGAAGGCCCGTGTTGTTGCCAAACGTGACCGGCGGGAAGTTTGCTACCGGAAACCACTGGCAGCGTCACCATCCAAGCGTGTACTTCAATGCCTGCGGCGTGGGCTTTGTCAATCAAATCTTGCAGGGGATCGAAACCGGCAGGAACGTTGGGATCGAGGGTGCGGGGTTCGATCGCACTCGTGTAAAAAGCATCGCCACGGCGGCGGACTTGGGCGACGATCGCGTTGGCATTGGCCCGCTGCGCGTCTGCGATCAATTTTGTGACTTCTTGAGGGGTTTTGAAGCCGGGGTTGAAGGCGTCCACCCAGAAGGCGCGAAATTCGGCGGTTTGGGTTTGCGGGGGCATAGTTGCGCTAGCGCGGGATGGGAAGTTTGAGAACCAACCAGGAGTCAGCAGAAAACTAATTGTTAAGCCAATCAGGAACAAGCTTGACAAAAAGAATGTTTTGGTATTTCGCATCAGAAATGTGTGAGAGAGCGTTTAACAGTCCTTTACGGACTTTTGGTTTGAGCGTCCGCTTGACATTTTCGCACAATGGTACATTAAGTGGGCAGATCGGTAAATAGTTGAGTAATATCGCTGGGAGAGTGGAGAATGAGATGAAAATTGACCTCGGCAAAATGGGCGATATTTTTCGATCTTTCAATATAGCGGTTGAGCAAGTAAATTGAATCCGCTACACCACTTAACATAGTTTTACAGGCTAAATAGGGTTTTAATGATTTTCATTTTGGCTGTATCAATGCCGCATTCAAGTTTGGAAATTGGACTGAGGCTTTTCCACTTGCCTTTATTCGCGGTGAAGATAGCATCGGCTGTTTTTTCTGCATCAATATTTTCAAAGCCGCCTATTTTATTAGTGGATAAGTAATTGAGGCGGTCGAAAATTTCATCTCTAGATGCACGTTTCACACTAACTGCTTGAGGAGGAGGAGGAGGCGGCGGTGGCGGTGATATAGAAAATACTTTAGCAATAAAATCTAATCTAGCCTTAGTCAAACCACATTGTAACTTAGTCAGGGGGGTGAAATCTGACCATTGCTCGCGGTTAGAATCTACAATTTTATTGGCTGTTTCAACTGGTTTTACATTCTTCCAATTATGCTCTTTAACTAAGTATTTAAGTACAGCTATAATAGTATCTTTTGATGCTGTACTCAGATTGACTGTGGGATTTGCTTCTCGCGCTAGAATCTTCGCTTGTTCAATATTTGATGGTTTTGGGTCAATGACAATACACCATACTAAATCTAATTTGGCTTGTTGAGCTACAGCATAGACAAAGTGATTGCTCACAACTTGATACTGATAGTCGCCTGTTTCTTTAACGATAATCGGAATCCAATTGCGATTACCTGCTTGCAATACGGCTTCGGCGGCTCCGGCAATGATAAACTCTGACTCAGAGCAGGGTTCTGCTGACTCAATTTTAGATAACTTCAAGTGCATTAACTTACCGATGTTCTCAGAATTACTCATACAAAAAATACTCCTTCGCTAATTTTAAGTAATATTCAGCGGCTTTTTTGTGTTGAAAAACCGCTGGTTTTCGAGAAAAAGCTGCACTTGAAACAACTTCATATTCTGGAACACTGAATATAGTTGTGTCAATCACCGTTTTTATAGATTTAGGCCAATAATAGGGTAACAAATTAGAATCGAGAATATAATTCTCTCCTTTCTTCAGTGTAAGAATTGCTTTAATTTCTGCATTTGCTCTTTTGATTGAAGCCTCGCTTTCTTTATGTTTATTGAAAAATATCGGCAAGGCAATAGGGCCACCGTCCTGCCTAAGCTTCTTAACTTCCGGCAAGAATTCTTTAATAACTTTAGCAGCATTTTTTAAAGATGAAAAGTTATTGTGTTCTGTTGGCATGAGGATTACATCAGAAGCTATCACACAGCTTTTACTAAAAAAAGTCCAGTTCGTAGGTGCATCAATTAAGATGTAATCATAATTACGAACAAAAATCTCAAGCAAATTTCGCAGCTTTGCTGAACCTTTATCAATTAGTGCTTCACAATCATAAGCCATGAACTTCGATAATCCTGAATCAGATGGGATGACATCAAATACCTTAACTAATAGACCTGCTTTATCCTTCAGATTAAATGCTTGAAGAGTTTCTTTAACATTCAATGCTTCATCAACCAGGCACTGAGATAATTTAACTTTTCCCTCCTGTAAGCCTAATGAATCTGTTAAATCTCCTTGTTGTGGATCGAAGTCAACAACAAGCACTTTTTTATGCTGTTGTCGAAGAATCGCAGCCAAGTTGATTGTCGTTGTAGTTTTTCCCACGCCTCCCTTATCATTATAGATGCAAATTGTTAAAGCTTTGGGTGCGTTTTCCAGCAAGTTCTTAATTCTAGTAATAATTTTAATAATATTATCTTTGGTTATCCTCATGCAGTCAGTAGCAGGCAATACGATTTTACCATGTTTGCGGAATAGCTGGATATCTGTTGAGTTAGTGATAATACCCCATTGAGATGTTTGGCACTTAGGAGCAAGAAGATAACCTGTTATCTGTTCTTTAGCTTTTTTGTACGCGGGAGTACCTTCTGCTAAGTTAATGATGGCATTTCCTGATACTCTCCCTTTAACTTCAATGAGTAAGTATGGGTTAATCTTAGCAACTGAAAATTTATCCTCATCGTGATTCTTGCGAGCAGCAAAATCAACAGGACCCTTCCCTGTTTTAAACTGTTGTACCCACTCATCAGAGCTGAATCCAAGTGCATTTAGAAGGCGTTTGACAAATCTATCTTCGACTTCTGGCTCTTCTGCATTCTCTGAAATACTATCTAAAACTTCATTCCAGTTGATAGTTGTCATGATTTAGACCTAGATACTTAAGTAAAATCATAACGCTTGGTTTGAGGTTGTGTCATCGTTAGCTACCTCCCGATCTAGCTATATGAACAGTCAACATACTTTTGGATAAGTTATATATTTTCGAGTGCGCTTGACATTTTCGCACATCGGTGAAATTTTGGGAGAAAATAAACTGAACTGGCGATCGCACTTTTTGAACAAATGATACTACCGCACTTTCAAACCCTAGCCCTTCCGGGTAACAGCTACTCAACTGCAAGCAATTTACTCGATCGAGTAGATGGCTGGCGCCAAGAAGCAACCCGAAAGTTGCAGCAAAGCCAGAGAGGAGAAAAGGGACAATTTTTAACACCTTCCTCAGTCGCAAGTTTGATGGCGGGAATGTTTGAATTTAACTGTCCCGATATATCGCTTTTAGATGCCGGTGCAGGAATTGGTTCCCTGTTAGCAGCAGTTGTTTGCGAACTTTGTCAGCGCCAAAACAAACCGCACAGCCTGCACGTTACAGCTTATGAAATTGACCTTATTTTGATTGAATACCTCAAGCAAACTTTAGAATTGTGCAGTATAGAATGTCAGCGTTTTGGGATATCTTTTACCTGTGAGGTTCGCGAAATAGATTTTATTCAAGACAGCGCCGATATGTTGCAGCCCAATCTATTTACACAACCAGTAAAACGGGAATTTACCCATGCAATTATCAATCCTCCCTATGCCAAGATAGACGCTAAATCCCAAGCCCGAACCTTGCTGCGTTCTATAGGACTAGAAACCAGCAATCTCTACGCCGGCTTCACAGTTGCTGCAGCTCACCTGCTCAAACCAAACGGTGAATTAGTGTCCATTACTCCCCGCAGCTTTTGCAACGGTTTATACTTTCGAGATTTCCGCAAAGTATTCCTTCAAATGATGGCTTTACGCCAAGTACACATCTTTGAATCCCGAAAGTTGCCATTTCGCGATGATGCGGTGCTGCAAGAAACTATTATTGTGCGCGCCACCAAACAAATAGAACAGCCAGATACTGTACTAATTATCTCAAGCGGCAGCGCGGACGATGACCTGGTTTTGTCTCACCAACTGCCCTATACCTCCCTAATTAATCCCAAAGATTCCGAGCAGTTTATTCGGATTTTACCGGATTCTGTCAGCCAGAAAGTAGTAGAGCAAATGGCTCAATTTACTTGCACTTTAGAGGAATTAGGCTTAACAGTTTCGACGGGAAAAGTTGTAGATTTTCGTGTTCGCTCTGACTTGCGACTAAAACCTGAAAATGGTACAGTTCCGCTGATTTATCCCGCACACTTCTCGGCGGGCGGTGTTGAATATCCCACAGCAACGAGAAAGCATCAAGCTTTAGCTGTCACGGAAAAAACTGCTGCACTCCTCGTACCTAACGAACATTATGTTTTGAGCAAACGCTTCTCCTCAAAGGAAGAGAAAAAGCGAATTGTTGCAGTTGTCTGGGATGCAAGTAAAATTAATAGTTCTCGCGTGGGTTTTGAGAACCATTTGAATTACTTTCACCAACAGGGACGCGGATTAGACCTCACCCTGGCGCGGGGATTGGCAGTTTATCTAAATTCGAGTTTGGTAGATGAGTTTTTTCGACTGTTCAATGGACATACTCAAGTTAATGCTACGGATTTACGCACTTTGAAGTATCCTAATCGAGAGCAATTACTTTTACTTGGCGCTCAAATAAGAGAAATATTTCCTACACAGCGGGAGATTGATCAACTTGTCGAGACACAACTGCTGAAGGCGACAAATCCGTTAGAGAATAGTCCGATGACAATCAAGAACCGTATTGATGAATCTCTAGAAATACTTGCAGCGCTGGGTTTTCCAAAAGGTCAGCTTAACGAACGTTCCGCCTTAACCCTTCTGGCTTTGCTTGACCTCAAGCCAAAGGATGCTTGGGAATCGGCAAAATCTCCACTTCGGGGAATCACACCAATTATGGAATTTATGGAGCAGCAATACGGTAAAAAGTATGCGCCAAATACGCGGGAAACTGTGCGTCGCCAGACTGTGCATCAGTTTCTCGATGCAGGTTTAATTGTTGTTAATCCTGACAGTCCCGAACGCCCGGTGAATAGTCCAAAAACTGCATATCAGATAGAAGAAAGTGCTTTGGAACTGCTGCGAACTTATGACACTTCTGACTGGGACAAGAATGTTCGCGCTTACCTCGATCATTTTAACGGAGAAAATCTTTTGCAGGATCATTCAAAAAATAAAAATAGTTTTGAGTCTGAAGGATGCTAAAATGCACTATTTATATGGCTGCCGCTGGCATCGGAATGACATATACTGTGATGCCAGGGGTTGAATTGACCGGAATTGTCGATCGCACTCAGTAAATCAAATAAGTAACTAGGTAAAATATCTCTGCAATGGAAAAAAAGCATAACGCTGGATTGTGGGTATCAGTATTATACTTCGCTCAAGGTCTCCCTTACACCGTCGTTAATTTAATGTCGGTGATTTTTTTGAAAGGTATGGGGACCAGCAACGAATTGATCGGATTGACAAGTCTTTTGTCTTTTCCTTGGGTATTAAAAGGTTTGTGGGGCCCGGTAGTTGATTTGTATTCCACCAAACGCAAGTGGATTTTAACCACCGAAATCATTTGTGCTTTTCTGTTTGCTTTCCTGGCTTTTGGTGTATTGACGCCGGCACCGATTATTATATCACTTGTGATCTTTACCGCGATCGCCTTTGTGTCCGCTACTCACGATATCGCCATTGACGGATTTTATTTAAACACTCTAAATAAAGACCAACAAGCACTATTTGTCGGGGTTCGCAACACGGCTTATAGAGGTGCTGTCATTGCCGGTAGCGGTTTATTGGTGTTCTTAGCCGGGAAACTGGCCGAAAACCATTTAGTCACCGGAAATACAGGCGACACCAAAATATATCAAAACATTCCGCTGTCACTTTTCGGTTCGGATTTTAGCGTGTCGGCGCTTAACTACGGATGGGCGACAGCCTTTGGCATTTGTGCGATTATGTTTGTGCTGATATATCTCTTTCAGCGGTGGTATCTTCCCTATCCTAGAAATTACGACCTAGAATCCGACACCCCCCAACGAACAACCAGCTTTATCGAAGCATTCAAAACCTATTTTCAGCAAGATAAAATAGGTTGGATTGTGGCTTACGTTTTGATTTTTCGCTTGGGCGATGCCTTGACGTTTAAAATGGCTCCGCCATTTTTGATGGATAAAGTTGAGAAAGGAGGATTAGCAGTTTCTACGTCGGATATGGGCTTATTATCCGGTACTTTAGGGGTAATGTTTTTGTTAATAGGAGGGTTGCTAGGCGGCTATTTGATTGCCAAACAAGGATTGAAAAAATGGATGTGGCCGACGGCTATTCTGCAAAATTCGACTAACGTGCTGTATTGGCTGTTGGCAATCAATCAACCGGGGATTGAATGGGCTTATGCTGTAAACTCGATCGAGCAATTTACTTACGGACTTGGCGTAGCTGCCTATACAGTGTTCTTGATGCGGACTGTCCGCCCTGAATACGAAGCATCTCACTATGCAATTACAACTGCTTTTATGGCCGCAGGAGTGCTGATTCCGGGCGTTTTTAGCGGCTACTTGCAGGCGAGTCTCGGTTATCAAAATTATTTTTTGATGAGCGCGCTGGCTGTGATTCCCGGTATGCTGACGATTTTCTTTCTGCCCCTAGAAGATGAGAAAAAATTAGCATCCATGCCCAGGCCTGGACTGGACGATTTCGATTAATATCAAGTGCGATCGCTATAACTATAATATTCGGGCGGGTCGGGTTTACCAATGTCTGCACTACTTTTGGAGATTTCGGTCAACCCCTCCCTACAGGAATATTGATGTTTGTAATCATGGAATGAGTATAAATCAATACGCTTGGGTTAGCGCTTTCAGACGAATTTCATTTCACGCATTTATGAGAGTTCCAGACTTGTGAAAGGAAATCAGATTATTCTTACCCCAAGCGTATTGGAGTATAAATTATGTGCGCTTGCGTTCATAAAATAAGGACACAACAATGTTGTGTCCCTACCGAATATCTGTATTGCCAGCCGCCAACTAAATCGCAATAAAATCACTAGCTGTTAGCGGACTACTTGGAATGCCAGGAATACTGGCAAGAACTTCGCCATTACGGGCCAGTTCAATCGTCGTTATAAAATCGCCTGCAGTAACCCTCACTTGGTTGAAGGTCAAACCTCCGCTCAAACCGATTAAATCTTGACCCTTTTGAAAGTCTACAAGTGTATCTGTACCGGCACCTGCTCCTAACACCAATACGTCGCGTCCAGCGCCACCAATTAAGAGATCCGCACCCATTGCGCCAATGAGTGTATCGTCTCCTTCTCCACCGTTCAAGTTATCATCTCCTTTGCCGCCTAATACCAGGTCGTTGCCGCTGCCACCGCTGATAATATCGTTGCCTTTGTTGCCACTGAGAGTGTCGTTTCCCCCATTGCCAGTGATAATATCGTCCCCTGCAAAACCTGATGCTGTATTGTTGGCATCGTCGCCTACTAAATTATTAATTTGGGAGAGTTCGAGAGCAGTTTTCATAGCCACAACGTTTGCTAAAAATGAGCTTCCCGGAGTGGTTCTTAATTGCTCTAAACTGCTGCGCGATTCCAGCGAGCTTGCCAAGTCGGGCAGTGCAAAGTCTAAGCCAGCTAACAGCTCTAAATAATCTGAATCTGGGAAAGTGAAATCAGGGCGGTTCAACTGGTCTACAGAGATTTCTCTCTGAGTAAAGCCGGGAGGAGGAGAAGTTAACAAACCGCTTTGGGTGTGCTTTTCCAAGACAAGTAGTGGGTTGACAATCGGGTTAGTAAATGTTTGAAGAACTACTTTTCCGGGGAGAAAAGCTTCTCCTCCCAAACTAACAAAATCGCCCTCAACTACGTAGTGAGTTACATTTTTTCCTGGGCCGACTTTCTGCTTGAATGTATTGACTGTACTCTGAGCAACTCCGGGAGAATTGAAGGTGACAACATCTCCGATAGTAGATGTGAATTCAGTGGCGGCTAGTTGCGTTATGGCGCCGCCCAAGCTGTGTCCCAGAAGGTCTGGTGGCAAGCGGCTGGGGTTTTTGGCTGTATCTTGACTGATTTCGGTCAACCAATTTCCTAATGCTTGTTTGTTGGCTTCAAATTGGTTGAAACCGGTGCCGCGCGGGTCTGCGTTGGCAATATCGTCTACGGGGGAGTCGGTGCCGCGAAATACTAAAACGGCCGGTTTGTCTGGGGTGGTGGAAATTAAGCCGATCGCGTGAAATCCAGTTCCGGGATCGTCAAAGGTGCGATCGATTTGGTAGCCAGCAGCACTCAAGCCTGTTTGAACTAAAGTTTGAAACTGGGGCTGGTCATCTATGTAAGCAAGTTGCTTGGCTATAGTTTCGTAAGCGGCGGGGGAGGAGGGCATATTTTTTTATTTCCTGTCGTTTGAGGGGGAATTAGTTTTTAAGCTACTTAACTAAGTTTACTATAAACTTCGTTTATTGACCATATTAATTGGTCATTTTTATGGGCTTTTTAGGGGCAAATTGATAGAGATTTTTTAATACAAAAAAACTCTCGCTACAAAACCCAGGCAGGTTTTGCGCCACCAAAAATACAAATTTTGAGCACCCTAAAGCTATACAAAATCTACCCGGGTAATAGCGCTGGCACCTACGCCTCTGAGAGTAGCAAGAATTTCCCCAGTAGCCGGGATAGTAATTAAAGCTCCGTCAACACCTTGAGTTACTATAACTTGAGGAAAAGTTAGACCCCTCGACAGTGTAATTAAATCTTCACTATCTTGAAAATCTAAAATCACATCTGCTCCGCCGCCGGATTCCAATACAAAGCGATCGCGCCCCGCACCACCAATTAAAAAATCGTTGCCAAACTCGCCGGAAACCAAATCATTTCCGTCGCCACCCTCCAAATAATCGTTATCTCTGCCGCCGTACAAGAAATCGTCGCCATCACCACCGATGATGCTGTCATTACCTCGATTGCCTCTGAGAGTATCGTTACCGCCGTTGCCGATAACTGTATCCTCTCCAGGGCCGCCGGTAGCAGTATTGTTCCGAGCGTCGCCTGATAAATAATTCGGTTGTAAGGGAGCTAAACCGTACTGCATTTGTCTGATCAACTGCACAAAAGAAAATTCTGGTGCTGTTCTCACACTCTCTGCACCGCCTCTGCTTCTGATGGCTACTGAGACATTGGGCAGGGCAAAATTCATCGCACCGATAAACTCGTTAAAATCGGAATCGTTGTTATAAGTAAATTCAGGACTGTTTAATTGTTCTACGGAAATTTGCCTCTGCAAAAAACCCACGGGCGGAGTAGTTAACAAATTTTCAGTTCGATGTTTTGCCAAAACAGTTAAGGGATTAATACTCGGATCGGTAAAACTTTGGATAAATACTTTACCCGGAATAAATGCTTCACCAAACAAGCTGACGAAATCTCCGCTGACAATGTAGTGAGTGACATTTTTGTTGCCGACTCTGCCGAGATTTCTCCGAAAACTGGTGAATGTATTCGCGGAGACTCCCGGAGAGTTGAAAGTAAAGATATCTCCGGTCAGAGATGTGTATTCGGTTGCTACAATTTGAGCGACTGCTCCGCCCCAACTGTGTCCGATGACATCTGGCAATAATTTGCTGGGGTTTTTACCAGTATTTTGACCGATTTCTGTGAGCCAATTTTTGATATTATCTTTGTTCTTTTCAAATTCAGGTAAACCAATGTCCCGCGAGTCGGAAAAGATAGCGTCGCCGTCGATGAAGTCTGTACCTTTAAATACGAGGACGGGCGGCTTTTCGGGATTGGATGAACCGAATCCGATCGCATAAAAGTTGGTTTCTGGGTCGTCGAATATGCGATCGATATAGTAGCCATTAGTATCTAGGAAAGTCGAAACTTCATTTTGCGCACTCGGCTTTTGATTCAAAAAAACAATTGATTTAGCTAGAGCTTCATAAACAGCAGGCGAGGCACTCATAATATTATATTTTCTGTTTGTTGGTATTTGCGAGCGCTCAGGCTTGAGCTAATTGTCCAAGGGCAGCAATTATAGCTGACAAGATTTGTATGGTACACTTGATAATATCAACTCAAGAATTAAGTTTTTGCGGTTATGGGTATCATTCGTCAATACATTGCTCCATTAATAGCGGTATTAGTATTTTTCGCTGCTCTGGTAGCAGTCAGTGCTCGCATCTTTTTGCCTGGTGACATGGCTGCCCCGGCACCGATTGAGGAAGCGATCCCCCAAAAGCAAGCGGCAGTAGTCAATCCAATGTTCTTGGGGCTAAATGATGCGGCTCTCCGTGTCCGCTGAGCTGATGTCTGCTCAACTAATACCGGGTTACTGGCTGCGATCGGGATCGGGACTCGATCGAGCAAAACTGGTAAAGTTTATGCACCGGACTTACCGAGAGCTTTACCCGGATGGGGAATTGGGACATTTGGCTCAAACTGTCGAGCAGTATTTTTCTAACCAGACGCCGGTTTGGTGGGTAGAGTGCCAGAAAAACACCCAGGAAGAGGCAGAAATTTTGCCGGCGCTTCCCTCGCAGTATCTCAATCCCTCATCTCAAGCCCAAAATCTCCAATCTGTTGTCGGATGTTTGTGGTTGGGAAATGCGATCGACCAAACCACCGGAGAACGCTACGCTCACATTTTTTTGCTGTACGTAGCACCGGAACATCGCCGTCTAGGAGTCGGTGCAGCTTTAGTTATTCATGCTGAAAATTGGGCGCGGGAAAGGGGCGATCGGCAAATTGGTTTGCAAGTATTTCTCAGCAATCAGCCGGCGGTGAATCTCTATCAAAAATTAGGCTATCAAAGTCATTCCGTCTCGATGCTCAAGTCTCTTTGAAAAATAAATTCTACTGGTTGGGAATCAGGGCTAAAGTCCTGATTCATCCAAATTATGAGGACTGAATTCCTCACTACCAACTTAAGTAAAAGCAGAGATATTCGTTTGTAGTAACTCATATGTTGCACCATTCTCAATTAGCCTTTTATGAACAGGCTTTTGGGCCTGTTCCACAAAAGATAAATTTTCTTCTTGTGGAACAGGCCCGAAAGCCTGTTGCTGACAATGGTGCAATATCGCGCGCACCCTACAATTATTGACTGCTGACTGGTGACTGCTGACTGAGTTGCTTAGGAGCATCCTCTGTGCGGTAAAGTTTTTTTATGAACAATAACGACTACTCCAACGCCCTTGATACTGACACGGAACTGGAAAGCCCTTTGGATCAATTTGACGAATCCGAACCCCCGCTGCCAGATCCAGAGGAAATGCTGCCTTTGCTGGAATCCCCGGAACCTCAGCACCGGATGATTGCGGCGCGGGCTTTTTGCGAACTGCAGGACGATCGAGCAATTTCGCATTTAATTAATTTATTGAGAGACGGTTGCCCCTTGGTGCGAGTGAGCGCGGCTTATGCGTTGGGGCGAAATCCGAGTCCCGATGCTGTGGAACCGCTGATTCTTCAGCTTAATCGCGATTGGAACGGTTACGTTCGCAAAGGGGTAGTTTGGGCCTTGGGAAATTGCAGCGACCACCGCGCTTTGCCATCTTTAATTGATGCTCTGAAAACTGATATTTCGGCGGTGCGTTTGTGGGCGGCGAGTTCTCTGGGTCAAATGGCAAAAGTTGGTTACTATGTGGTGATTGCGGCGATTCCGCCGTTGATTGAAGCGCTGCGGGGAGATGCTGTATCTGCTGTGCGAAGTAATTCCGCTTGGGCGATCGGGCAACTGGCTCGCGAATTGCCGAATAATATAGTGTACGCTGGGGCGATCGATGGTCTGATTGAAGCTTTAGAAGAAGATGAAGATATGGGCGTGCGGGAAGATGCTAAATCTTCGCTCTTGCGAGTTGGCGACCCGCGCGGATTGCAGATAATTGAAGACTTAGAAATGGAAGGACTTTTGTGATTGAAACGCCCCAATTACTAATTACCCATTACTAATTATGCCTTTCATCAGTGCTAAAACAGAATTTGGTTTCAAAAAAATCTTTGCTTCGCCCCAGAGCAAAGACATTTTGATTAGCTTCCTCAATGCTATGCTCTATGACGCAGAGCCAACCATTGAAGACTTAGAAATTATTGACCCTTACGCCGCGCCGAGCGTTACTGGATTAAAAGACACTTACCTGGATGTTAAAGCCAAAATTACAGGCAACAAAACTGTGATTATTGAAATGCAGGTAATAAATGTAGAAGCTTTTACTAAACGGGTAGTGTACAATGCCACCAAAACCTACGCAACTCAACTCAGACCCAGGGAAGGATACTCTAAATTAAATCCTCTGATTGGTTTAACAATTACAGATTTTATTCTCTTTGAAAATACAGAAAAATTTCTCACCCATTTTGTATTTAAAGAACTCGAAGAAAACTTCGAGTATTATAACAGAGAAATCGAATTAGTGTTTGTCGAACTGCCCAAGTTTAACAAAGAACTGGAACAAGTAGAAAACCTAATTCAAAGCTGGATTTATTTTATAAAAAACGCTCCCCTATTCGATGAAATTCCCGAAAAATTTGCATCAATGCCCGAAATTCAAACAGCTTTTTCCATCGCCAGCAGAACTAATTTAACCCTTAAGGAATTAGAGGAATTGGAAAAGCGGGAAATGTTTTTTGAAGACCAACGCGGTGCTGTTATTAAAGGGATGCAAGAAGGTCGCCAAGAAGGTCGCCAAGAAGGTCTAATTGAGGGGCAAACAGCATTAATCCTGCGTCTACTCCGGCGGCGCACTGGCGAAATCCCACCAGAAACTAAAACTCGCATTCGGCAGTTATCTCTCGAACAATTAGAGGATTTAGGAGAAATCTTGTTAGATTTTACCAGTCAAGAGGATTTGATAGCTTGGCTTGACTCGGCTTCCGCATGAATTTATAACTTTTGCACTCCTGATACTAAATCCGGCTTTAATACCCCCTTCATTCTTTATTTGCCACAGGCGGACTGTGTTTGTGTAATAGCGGTTTCAACCGCCGAGTTTCTAATCTAATAAGTCGGGTTCCCGACGCACAATCATGTCATAAAGCGGTTGAAAGCTAAACCATCCCATACGGTGAGACCCTACTTGTTGCTGTGTCAAACGCGCACATTCTGGCTTGATGAGAATAGGTTTTCCTGCTGCTTCGGCCATTAACTGCGCTTGACAAGAACGTTCCATTGCAATAAACCACCAAGCCGCTTCATCTACTGTTTGACCTACTGTTAACAGTCCGTGATTTTGTAAAATAATAGCTTTTTTCTCACCTAAAGTTTTGGCGATGCGTTTAGCTTCTTCGATTTCCAAAACAACTCCGGTGTAATCGTCAAATAAAGCTTGGTCTTCATAAAAAGAACAAGCATCTTGCGTCAGCGGGTCAAGCAGGCGGCCCAAACTCGACCAACTTTTGCCGTAGGGAGAATGAGCGTGGGCTGCTGCGATTACGTCGGGGCGGGCGCTGTGCACTTGGGAATGAATGGCAAATGCTGCTTCGTTTACGGGTTTATTTCCTTCAACAACTTCGCCTTTGTGGTTGACTAAAATTAGGTCGCTGACTCGAATTAAACTAAAGTGCATCCCAAAGGAATTGACCCAGAAATGGTCTAGGTGTTCGGGATCGCGGACGGTGATGTGTCCGGCAATTCCTTCGCTGAATCCGAAGCGGGCAAATAATCGGAATGCGGCGGCTAAACGCTGTTTGCGGTGGCGGCGTTCTTCTTCAACTGAGTTGAATGTCGGGGGTTGAAAAGTGACTTTGGGGATTTTTATTGCAACCATAGATTTGGGAATTGGGCATTGGGAATTGGGCATTGGGCATTGGGCATTGTTAACCGTTGACTGTTAACAGTTAACTACTGACTACTGACTACTGACTACTGACTACTGACTTTATCTTCGCTGAGACGCAAACCTGCTATGTTTTTGCAGTCGAAGGTGGCGTTGTTGCCGGGGCGACGTTCTATTAATTCGATGATTTGTCCGGCGGGGTTTTGCAGAAACCACTGGGTTAATGAGCCGTAGTCTAGAGGACGCTCTGATAGCGGTTTAAAGTTTTTATTTTGCCATATTTTAGCAGCATTCTGCACGTTTTCGACTCGAATCGCGACGTGGTGAACTGCTGCTAATCCTCTTTCTTCCTGGAAACGGTTTTTTTGGTCGCCGGCTGCGTGGGGCGCATCTAATACTACTAAGCCGCCCGCTGGCATTAATAAGGTCATTAAATGCAGCCACAAGTCGGAGGGAACATTAATGTTTTCCGCACAAAAGTTAATCGGGAACAAGTCGGGGCCTTCAACTGTTTTGGCGCCGAAGGGGTCAAAAGATTTGGCGTAGTTTTCGAGTTCGGTGCGGCTAGGAAATGTGATGACAAAGTGGTCGATCGCAACTTGTTCGTCGTACAGGTGTGTTTCAAACGTCCAGGTTGTTAAATATTCGGGAGTGATAAATTTGGGGTTGAATTCCAGCAAGCCATTTTTTTCGATGAAAGGTGAGTCAAGATGGCCCTCAAGGTTGCGATCGAACTTTAGGGTTTGTAGATTCAAGTTTTTCATCTGTATTCGCCGATGTTAACTCCGCAAAACTGCGAATTGTGTCTACAAGCTGAAGTTGACACACATTTGGTGCGCCTTAATTCAAAAATAACACAAAACTTAATATTGGTAAGCCGATCGCCCGATCGCAACTCCCAAACCTTTATAGAGCAAGTATTCCCCAATCTAAAATCGTATCATTTGCCGATCGCGTTCCCGGCCAACCACGCCGTAGTCCAGGCACTTTGGAAGTTGAAACCGCCCGTCACGCCGTCGATATCCAAGATTTCGCCGGCAAAGAAAAGTCCGGGACAGCGGCGGCTTTCCATTGTCTTAAAATCTACTTCTTTGAGGTTGACACCGCCGCAGGTGACGAACTCTTCCTTAAATGCGCCTTTTCCGGCAATCTGATATTCGCCTTGAACGAGTTCTAGCAGGAGGCGATCGAGGATTTTGTTAGATAAGTCTGCCCAGCGTTTTTGCTCATCAATGCCGATCGAACTTGTCAAACGTTCCCAGAGGCGGCGCGGCACCGGAAACGGACAGCTAGAGACAATCAATCGGTGCGACAACTGCGACTTCACCGCTAGCAGTTGCTGCCGCAAAACTTCCGCATTGTACTGGGGAAGCCAATTAATCAGCACAGATGTTTTATAATGGCGATCGTGCAAAAATCTCGCACCCCAAGCAGAAAGTTTTAGTACAGCAGGCCCGCTTAAACCCCAGTGAGTAATTAGCAAAGGCCCGCTTTGTTCTAATTTAGCTCCCGGCAATTTCACCTTAGCATTAGGAACAGAAATTCCGGCTAAATCTTTGATTCTGCTGTCGGAAATATTAAAAGTAAATAGAGAAGGAACAGGCAGTTCTACAGTATTACCTAACTCTTTTGCCCACTTATAACCCGAAGGATTGCTGCCTGTAGCCAGAAGAATGCGATCGCACTTCAATTTCTCCCCGGATTTCAACTCAATTTCAAAACTAGGGGCGGTGTCTTCATGTTCGCCCTCTGCAGTATTTCCCGTTAATTTCTTTACAGAAACTACTGCATCGCCCGTGCGAATTTTTACGCCTGCATCCTCAGCAGCGCGGATCAAACAGTTAACAATAGTCCCCGAATCGTCTGTGGTGGGGAACATTCGCCCGTCTTCTTCTGTTTTCAACTTCACGCCATGACCGGCAAACCATTCAACAGTATCGCGCGGTTGAAATCGAGTAAAAGCACCGCGCAGAGCTTTCCCACCTCTGGGGTAATTCTGCACTAAAACACCAGGGTCAAAACAAGCGTGAGTAACGTTGCAGCGCCCGCCGCCAGAGATGCGAACTTTTGCCAGGAGTTGGCGGCCAGCTTCTAGTAAAGTGACGCGGGCTTGCGGGTAGGTTTTGGCACAGGTAATTGCACTAAAAAAACCCGCAGCACCGCCACCTATGATTGTAATTTTGAGCATTCGATCGGACAAATTTTTTCTCGCTTATTCTGGTTCAAAATCGGATTTTGCCGCCCCGCAAATGGGACAAACCCAATCGTCGGGGATATCTTCAAAGGCAGTACCGGGAGCTATGCCTCCGTCGGGGTCGCCTAGTTCTGGATCGTAGACGTAATTGCAAACTGTACAAACGTATTTTTGCATTTGCTTAACTTAATTTTATATTGTAAGCCTATAGATTGTACTTGACAACGCAACCTAGTGCAATACCAATTTCAAACAGTAATGAGACTTTCCGTAATTTCCAAGTTTTTACGAATTAATATCGTTTCCGGTAGTACCGGAATTATTAGCCAAAATTAGGACACGGCAGTGCCGTGTCCCTACAATATTATTTTCGGTAGGGACACGGCAATGCCGTGTCATCTATATCATAAGGAGTGCAACCGGAATTGATATAAGTTTTGCACCATCTTCAAATCTAAAATCTAAAATCTAAAATCGTCAAAGCCTCCAAAACCGCAGTTCTAGAGGCTTGATTGTATTTTTTATTAGTTTACTGCGATGGGAAGACTAGACTTTCGTTAAAGGCTTAGTCCAAACGCCACTTTCATCTTCTTCGTACTGCTGGTGAATGGCATTCCAAGCGGTGTGTTCCGCTTGTATCGAGTCGTTGCTTTCATCAAATGCGGCGTTGTAGGATTCCATAAAGGTTTTTTGAGCAGCTTCCGACAGGTGCGATCGCACTTCTGGAGATAAGTCTGCCGGACTATTGCAGCGACCTTTGACGGCGCGCGGCAGCGTCATTTCGCTAACTGAAACTTCTTCGCCACCTGCACTTTCTAGCAAGAGTTGAAATTCGCCCGATTTATCTGCGGGAACTTCTGCCATCACGAGAAATTCGCCTGCTTCAACACGGGTTTGATAGATAGTTGCTTTGTCTTCGGGCATTCCCAAAGCGACTAAAGCGGAAACTAGACCCGCACCGGCCGAACCTGCGATCGCGCCGCTAGCAGCACCCAACAGTACAGCACCCAGCGGGCCCGCCGATACTACTGCACCGACAAAGGGAATAAACAGGACACCGACGCCTGTTAGCAAACCCAAAAAAGAACCGAATAAGGAACCAAAAATCGCCCCGCTTCGGAGACCGCCTAATATCACATCTTTTTTAGTAATAAAGCCGGCAATTTTAGTTTTAGATTGAAAGTTTTTTCCCATTACTGAGATGTGGTCGCGGGAAACTCCGCGATCGAGCAAGCGCCGAATTACGCCGTCTAATTGTTCTTCTTCCTTAAATACGGCTGAAACTGTGCGTTCGGCTAAATATTCCTCGGTCATTTTTCCTCCTTGATGGTTTTTCGATTAGTTGTGCTGGTTTTCAGTATAGGAGCACACCGCAGGGCGATCGCATCAACCGCGAGATAGAGGTCGATGCGAGCCGATATACTTTGAGGATCTATCAAAAGAGTTAAAGTTTTTTTTAAGTGCGATTGTTCATCTATTATTCGAGATAGTTATTCAGATAATATAATTTTTTAATCTTGCTATTTTATTCTATGTTAAAGGCTTAAATTTTATCGTAAATTCCGATAGCAAGCGCTTTCCATCAGCTTTTTGGGCTGCTAGATTTGCCTCAATTTTGTCTGGCTTCGCCTAATATTAGGCTAGTAGACCATAAATTTGCGAGCGAGTCAAATGCGGTTTTTAATTAATGATTTTTTCTGGAGTCAGCCCAGCATTAAAATCAATAGCAATATTTTTTACGGTAATTCGGGTTGTGGCAATGGGGGGCGGCAGTCGCAAGTTCCCGGCGTGCGGACAATTAGCGTTCCAATATCAACGGCAGTTGTCATATTTACCTCGATTGAGTTAACTTTATTCTATTGTAACGCAGCTTCATTTCTACCCGATCGCATTTATCAAGGTTAATCAATGCCATTAGCACCCCTGTTTCCTGTCGTTCATCCCATCCTCAAATCTGCTTTTCCCAGATGTCTGTGGACGGGAGATATCAACAGCCGAGAAATTGCCCTCACATTTGACGACGGGCCACACCGTCAGCACACACCTCAACTTTTAAAAGTTTTAGATAAATACGACATCAAAGCTAGTTTTTTCTGGCTAGGTTTTTGCGTGGATCGGCATCCAGAAACGGCTAAAGAAGTGTACGATCGCGGACACTGGGTCGGCCTCCACGGCTATCAGCATATATCGTTTCCCAAACTAAAAACCCACGAACTCAAACAAAGTTTAGAAGACACGCAGAAAGCAATTGCCAAAGCTTGCGATTTAGACCCAAAATTAATCCTGGACGTGAGGCCGCCCAATGGCATTTTTACGCCGCGAACATTAGAGTTATTGCAACAGTGGGAATATCGCCCCGTAATGTGGAGTGTCGTCCCGGAAGATTGGGTGCGACCGGGGGTGAGGAAAGTTATTAGTCGCATCGTGCAGCAAACTGAAAACGGATCTATTATTGTACTGCACGACGGCTATTGTGGCGGTGAAGATGTTGCAGCTTCGGCCGATAAAATAATTCCATTACTTTTGTATAAAGGTTACAAATTCGTGACAGTCGATCGGCTGTGGGAACAGACCAACATTCAAATAACAGGAAATTAAATCCATGAAAAAAACACTATTTCTAGCATCTCTTTGTTTGGCGAGTGCCGGATGGGCGATCGAGCTTTCTCCTGCTTCCCTAAGTGCTGAAACTCCACTTCTAGTGCAGCAGCCAGCCCCTGGCGTATCCGCGCCTGCCGCCAACTCCAAAACCCCACAAGTGGAACTGCTAAATCCGGGAGTGGAACCACGACAGGAACTGCGTTTAAAACCAGCTATTGATGTCAAAGAAACAACTGTGATGACCGTAAAAATGGATATGGAAATATCCGCATCCGGTCGGTCTTCGCCTGGGGCTAAAATTCCAGTATCGGTGATGACTTTCGAGACAAAAGTCACTAAAATTGATCCCAATGGCGATATTCACTACGAGTTTGCTTATACTAACTCAGATATCGCCGACGATACTGGAAATATGCCGCCAGCCGTCCGAGATGCCATGCGTTCCGCACTCAAAAGCATGGTGGGAGTGAAAGGCTCTTTCATCATGGACAATCGCGGTTTTCATAAAGGAGGCGACATTATTTTGCCCGAAGGAGCTGACAACAACCTCAAACAAATGGTTCGACAAATGTCTAAATCTCTAGAACAACTAGCCTCGCCGCTGCCTGCCGAAGCAGTCGGCAAAGGAGCCAAATGGCGCGTTTCTTCTTCCTCTGATTTCAGTGGCATGAATGTGAATGAAATTGCTACCTATGAATTGGATAGCTGGCAAGATGGGGTTGTGTCTCTGAATGTAAGTATAGAGCAGCAAGCCAACCCCCAAAATCTTACCTCTCCCCAACTGCCTGCTGGAACTACCCTAACCCTAAAATCTTTTAGTTCTCAGGGTCGGGGAGCAGCCACAATGCGCTTGGATAGATTAAATCCTTTTCGCTCTACTGTGTCTATTAGTTCAAATAGCGAAATGAGTGGTAAAAATGCGGGCAGTTCTGAAGAATTAACAATCACAACAAAAATGGCGATGGAGATGACTTTAGAGTCGAAGTAAGCTTTATTATAGGAACTCGAAAAATTAGGGACACGGCACTGCCGTGTCCTTGGTCGTCGGTAAATTTTTAATAAATGGTATTAAATCTGGTTAATATAGCTGATATTATATAAACAAAGTTTCCCAAAGTTTGGAACGACAATTTGTAAGTAGAGGAGTCTGTTCTATGATTCGATCGCACAGACGGCAAGCTATTATCGGTTTAGTGGTAGCCCTAGTGATAATCATCGGAAATTTAATGTTTCCGGGTCTGAATGTAGCGCCGGCATTTGCTCAAGCCAAATTTAAGGATGTTAACAACCATTGGGCGCAAGCTTGTATTGAGGAGTTAGCAGATAAAAAAATTATCAGTGGCTACTACGAAGACGGCAGTTTTCGCCCGAATCGCCCCGTCAGCCGCGCTGAGTTTGCGGCGATGGTTCGCATGGCTTTTCCCGATGCCAAAACCGTCCGAGCTCCGATCGACTTTGCAGATATTCCTACAAATTACTGGGGTTTTAAAGCAATTCGAGAAGCTTATCAGACGGGTTTTATGTCTGGATACAGTGGCAGTATCTTTAACCCCACTTTGAATATTACCCGCTGGCAGGCTTTGGTAGCTTTAACCAGCGGCTTGAAATATACACCTACGGGGTCGGGGGCTGAGATTTTGGATGCGACTTTTGAAGATGCGCGGGACATTCCCGAACTAGCCAGAAGTGCGATCGCCGCCGCCACAGAAAAACAACTTGTGGTCAATTATCCCGCCGTCAAACAGCTAGAACCTACACGCAATGCTACTCGCGCCGAAGTCGCAACTTTTTTCTGTCAGGCGATCGCCAAACCCGGCCAAACTGCCTTAGTTCCTACCCAATATATTGCCCAAGTTCCGGCGAATATCGGCCCGCCGAGAACAACAGAAACCTCGGAAGCGGGGAAAGTTCGGGCGGAAGTTTCTTTCGTAAAAGAAGCAGAAAATGCTAAAAATCTCCGCATCAGAATTATCCGCGACGGTAAAAGTTTATTAGAAGAACCAGTGCTGATTCCGACTCGCTCTCTAGTAGATAACCCCGACCAAAGAGCCAGCGAAGAAATATCAGAAGGACGTTTTTTATCGCTACGAATCCGTGATTTAGACGGCGATAAGGAACCGGAAGTGCTGGCAGATTTAGTCTCAACCAAAAGCGGCGTCCGCTGCTGCAATTATTCGTTTATTTACCGCTACGACTCGGCAGCTAACAAATACACTCACATCAAGCATTTCTGGGGCAATGTGAGTTACGAAATAGTCGATTTGGGAAAAAATGATATCCCAGAGTTTAAGAGTCAGGACGGCAGATTTTCCGAGGCTTTTACAAATTACGCTGATTCTCGCTTTCCGCTGCAAATTTGGCAGTACCGCCAAGGTAAAATGCAAGATGTTAGCAAACAGTATCCGGTGGAAGTATACACAAATTCTGCTGAGCTTTGGCTGGAATCTAACAAGCGTCTGAGTGAAAATGGGGAGGTGAAAGGGGTGTTGGCGGCCTTCATGGCGAACAAGTATGTCATGGGCCAGGAGGCGGAAGGTTGGCAGTTGTTGGAGAGGGTTTATCAAGGGCGCGATCGCACTCAATTCTTTGGGAAGTTGCGGGAGTTTTTGGTAAGTACGGGTTATGCCAGTAAGTAGACTTCGAGGTTTTTAACCGCAGATGAACTCGGATAAACACTGATAATATCTGTAGGGGCGGGTTTTACGAATAATATCTAATTCTTACTAAGAATATTACTCAACCCGCCCCCATACAACAGATAACCTACGTCAATTATTTATCAAATTTATCGTCACAGATTAATTTATTTAAACAAAGCAAATTACTTGTGAAGAAATACCAAAAATTGTTGCTTTTTGAAGCGCCAAGCTAAAATAAATATAAAATATCCCCGATTAAATCACTGAAAATGGTATATCCACCTGCACCTTGGAATCTGCAAGGTTATGCTGTTCAGACTGTACAATTGGTAGATGTGGCACGAGTGCGCCCCTTGGTTCCCTCGGAGTTAGAAATTGTCTCTTTATTGCCCGGAAAAACCCTCGGTGGCATTTATATATCCTCCTACGGATTGGGTTCGGTGATGGAGTACAATGAGTTAATTGTAGTTAGCGCGATCGCCAATTATGCAGGAAAATGGGGCGCTTGGATTTCCCACATCTACGTAGACAATCCTAACTCGGTAGCCGGCGGACGCGAAATTTGGGGGCTTCCTAAAGAATTAGCTCAATTTAGTTGGGAAGGCAGCGATGCGGTAAAGGCAACACCGCTAGGCTACCGCGTCACGGTTTGCCAAGAAAACCGTCAACTGTGTAGCCTCAATTACAGCCAGCAAACTTTAGCCTTACCGCTGCCTTTTAGCGGAAATGTTTTCAGCGCTGACCGCAGCAATTTACTGTTGTTTAAAGGAGGATTACAGTCTCGCATCGGTTTGATCCAAGGCGAATTAGAAGTGGCAGAAGAAAGTCCTTTTGCCACTTTAAACTTAGGCCAGCCCTTGCTAACATTTGCCTGCGAAGATATGCGTTTAACAGTCGGTGCGCCGGAATGTGTGGGAAACAGAGTCGTTGAATTCAGTTATTAGCTGTAAAGTGCGGGTATTTTCCGTCAACCTAAAAAAACAGAACAGCCAGAAACCCGGTTTCTTGAAGAAGCCGGGTTTCTGTCGCGACGTATTAGTTTGAGCTACTTACTAATCTTTTTGAGGAGTTAGGCATCCAACGGCTAAAAACCGGGTTTTTTCCTAAATGCGTCGTTGCGACATCCGAGAAACCGGGTTTTTTTTCGTAGTAAGTAAGTCCTATTTTTAAATGCCAGCCCCCGGAGCTGCTTCAGCACCCATTTCTAAAACTGTACCGCGAAGGAAATCAATTTGCTGCTGAAAGTCCATCCCCTGAACCTTTCCTAATAAAGCTTTTCCGGCGTCAGGAAGTTGATAGTCGGGAGGCATAGGAATAATAGTTCCTTCGTCCATTCCTACTGCTAGAAAATACCAAAAAGCCAGCTTGGTTTCTGGGCTCATCGAGCCGTACATCCGGCTGATTTCAGTATTGGCTTTTGAGGCAATGTCGCGCATTACTTGTAGTTGTGCTTCGTGGGGCAGGGGTTTGACTTGCTCGAACAAACCCTGAGCGATTTCGGAACCGGAAGCACCGGGAGCCGCTGGCGTTATTGACTTGCCCATTTCGGTGTAAACAAACCACAGCACACCTAATTGGTCGTCTACACTCAAGCTCTGGATATCTGCTTTTCCTTGGTCGTAAGCACCGGCAGTAGTAAAAGTCATTCAAGCCTCCAAAATAATATCTATTGCTCAGTTTTCTTATTTTTTAGAAAACTTTTGTTTGCTACTTAAGTTAAAGTACCTAATAAATAGTGATGCTAGAATCTTGCTTAAGACAGAGATGATCCCGGACATAAGTTCGGGGAGTAAATTAACCAAAATTGCGAAAATTTGCAACCAAAGGATGAGGAAAATTTGACCAGATTGTTGTTAGCGGAGCTCATGATTAGCATTGTTTAGCCGATCGACGATCGCCTATAATCGCAACAGACCTGTATTTAGGTGGCTGTTATGTCGATCGCAACTGCAAAACGCTTCACCATAGCGGAATATCATCGCCTCACAGAACTGGGGTTCTTTGGTGAGGATGATCGAGTTGAGTTAATTAATGGAGAACTTGTGAAAAGGGCAGCTAAAGGTACCGCTCACGAAACCTGTCTGAGAAGATTATTGCGGGAATTAAGCGCCATAGTAGCAGAGCGGGCAACTTTACAGTGTCAATCTCCCATCGTTTTACCGACAAACAGCGAACCTCAACCTGATTTTTCGCTCGTACAAAATCGCCCTGACGACTATCTATCCTCTCACCCCTGTCCAGGGGATATACTGTTGCTGATTGAGATTGCAGATTCTTCTTTGAGTTACCACAAAAAGGTTAAGCTCCCCCTTTATGCTGAAGCCGGAATCTCGAACTATTCGATATTTAATTTATTACAAACTTGCTTGGAATGTTACAGCGATCCGTATCAGAATGCCCCTGGCCAATTTGGTTATCGCAGGACGCTGATTTTTCTGCCCAACGAGTCTGTTAATCTGCCTTATTTTCACGACTTGGCGCTCGATTTATCGAGAGTATTTCCGCCAACTATAGAATCCTGAAGGACTCTGATATTATTCCAAAGAAAATAGGCTGGCAAATAGCCAGCCTAGAATCAGGAGAACTTTATTTCCAATTGGTGGAAAATCTAGCTAAACAAACCCGAAATCCCGTTGACTGCTATTGCTCCCGCCAAAGCCGAAACAACCACAGAAGTCAGAGCCGTACCGAACAGCCACCAAGCAGCAGTTGCTGCGGCTTCGCGCGCATCTTCTGCTTGCTGCTTGGTCTTGTTTTTGAGCTGTTTAATGCGTTTTTTGGCTTCATTTTGCAGGCGTTCTGAACGCAATAAAACGCTGTCCCGGGCTCCTTCCATTTGGTCAACAATTCGGTGAGCGTCTGTCTCGGAAATATCGGAACGAGAACTCAGCAGGGCAACTAAAGTACCGCGATCGAACTCACCTAAACGCTCTTTAATCGCGTCAAATCCTGCCTGCGGGTCATCAAACACTTTACGCAAGTCCCGCTTGATGCCTTCGTAGTTGAGTTCTGGTCGATCGAGCGAATTGAGGTAATCCCGGATTTTCCCGAAAATACCATCCATTGCTGACTGGAACTTGTCCTGAACCATTTGAACTTGTTCGACAATTTGGTTGCGGACAGATTCAATTTGGTCGGCAATTCTGTTAGCTTCCTCGGACGAGATGTCTTCCCGCTGCGACAGCAATGCTACCAGAGTCGATCGATCGAAGTGCTTCAGGCGATCGCCCAAACTTTGCATCCCTATTCCCGGCTCACTAAACAGCAACTGCAAATCGCGTTTGATGCTTTCAGGATTGAGTTCTTCCTTGTCCGTATTCCGCAAGTAATTTTCCAAACTGCCTTGGAAATCCCGGACTGTTTTCTGAGCGCGAGATGCCAAGCGGCGGGGCGATTTCACGATGCTGCGAATCGAATCTTGCACGCGATCGATCGTCCGATTGATCTGTTCTTCGCTCAAATCTTCCCGCTGGGACAGCAACTTGACCAAAGTTTCGCGATCGACCTGAGAAAGTCTATCCCGAAGTGCCAAAGCACCCTCTTTCGGATTTTCAAACAATTGAGTTAAATCTCGATTGATGCCTTCTGGATCGAGTTCTTCCAGGTTTGTATTCCGCAGGTACTCGCCAATTTTTGCAGTAACTTCCTCGTACTGTTGCTTAGCTCTATCTGCCACCATTTGCGGCGCGTGGATAATGTTATCGCGCACAGATTCGATCCGGTCGATAGTCTGATTGATCTGTTCTTCGCTGAGGTCTTGGCGCTGTGACAGCAACTGCACCAGCGTATCGCGGTCGAATTGAGACAAGCGTTCTCTCAGCGCTTTAAATCCGGCTTCCGGGTCGTTTAACAGCGTTTGAAACTCGCGCTCGATAGCTTCAGGATTGAGCTCTTCCTTATTAGTATTGCGGAGATAGTCTTCTACCTTTTGTCGCAATTCTTGGGCTTTCGATTGCGCTTGCTCTTGCAATTCTTGAGCTCTAGAAATCACGCGATCGCGCGAACTTTCGAGCCGCCCAATTAACTGATCGGCTTCCTCTGGACTGAAATCTTCCCGCTGACCGAGCAACTGCACCAAAGTATCGCGGTTAAACTGCGAAAGGCGATCGCGCAAAGCTTCAAAACCAGCATCGCGATCTTCCAAAAGCGCTTGGAAATCCCGTTCGATACCTTCAGGATTCAGCTCATCTTTGCCAGTCGAGCGCAAATAATTCTCAATCCGGCTCCGCAAATCTTGAGACTGTTCTTCACCAGCAGCATCTCGCACAATTTCCAACACTTCTTGGCGGACACCTTCAAGCTGTTCGGCAATTTCCGTCACCTGTTCGGGAGCAAACCCTTCGCGGCGACCCAGAATCCCTACAAAATAATCGGGATTAAACAGCTCTAACTGGCGCAAAACAGCCCCAGGAGAGGCTTCCGGGTCGTAAATCACATCCCTAAATTCCTGCTTGATTGTCTCCCGGTTGAGATGCCACGGTTGGGCATTCATCAAGTAGTTTTCTACATCAGCCTTAGCTGTATTGAAAGGCAGCGCCGGCACTTTGTCGCCCACCTTAGAAGCTAAAGATTTAGCTTGTTCCGTCCCTTTGGCTGTCAGTTGCTGCAACTGACCAGAGATTTTTTCAACATCCAAATCAGACAAATCCGTCCGCGACAAAACAGTGCCCACAAGAGCTTCCACGCCCAACTGCATCGCTCGCTTCATGCCGCTGCTGGATTCCGATTTGTTTTCCCGAGTTTCCAGAATTTGAGACAGCTTGGCGTTGAGTTCGTCAGACTTCAGCAAATCCGGAGCCGCAAACTTGAGAAAATCAACCAACTCTAAATTCGGGTCTTTCTGCTCTTGCTGCTTGCCAAATGTTTGCTTCCAAACGCCTTCGAGTTGGTCAGCAATTTGAGTTATTTCCTCTTGAGAAAAGTCGGTGCGACTCTTAATTAAATCCACAAAAGTCTGACGGTTAACATTCTTCAGAACGTCGCTTCCCGCAAGAGATTTGATATCTGCATCGCCCAGCAACTTTTCAAATTGACCGCGAATTTCCTTAATATCTAGTTTCGGTAACTGCAAAGAACCCACATAATCTTGCAGTGTTTCGCGAATGCTATCCGGGTCTACCGCCGAACTCAATTCGCGGCGGACAGCGGCAACAGATGCCTCTACAGTATTGACCATTTGGTCGCTGGCCATCTTGCCGCCGATCGCAGCACCAGCAGTACCCATGAGCCCTTGAACGCCTGAAAAAGCAGTTTTTATCAAGGAACCGATCATGGAACCGACGGCGCTAGAACCGAGCCACACCAGGGTTAAAAAGTACGCAGCCCAGATTACCACACCAATAATTGCCGCTCCGTCTACGCTGGCAATTGAAGTTAGTTTGACGGCCAGAAAACAAGCCAAAAATAAAGCCAGGTTAACCGTGACTAAAATCCAACCCCCGACTAAACCTTCGATTTTCCGAACTTTACGGCCTATACTTTCCGACTCATCATCATCGTCATCGTCGGGTAAAGCCTCGTCCCAATTTGAGATTTTGGCAGCGATCGAGAAATTTGTCAACAGGAATTGGAAGCCGAAAGCCATAATAACTCCGGCGATTAATGCCACGAAAAACTGCGGGCTTAAAAACATCAGGCCTCCGATATCGGGGTGGTCAAATGGCACATCCATTTCTACTGGCATTTGTACTGGCATTTCTACTGGCATTTGGCCCCTATTGACTTGGGGAGTGTACAGCGACATTAATAACTCGCTTTGAAACATAATTTCCCTCCTAAGTTTTTATGCCTAACTCGGCATAGCGAAAAGAGTCCCCAACTTTTTTATAGGGGATTTTGTAATCTTTAGATGATGGTTTGTTTTGGTTCAGCTTTATCTTACGGAAAGCCTTATTAGTGAAATTGAGATGAGTAGTAAATCAGTTCTCTAGTTATCTCATCCTTACTGCTTATTATGGCTGTGGAAGCTAAAAAATAAATCCGTCTAAAGTCAGAAATCAGTCTTTCTAGGGCTAATAGCAGCAGAGTTCGCATAAAAGTGGCAAGTTTGAGGCTGGGGCGATCGCCACCAATTATCTATAGTAGTAAACTGAGATTCGGCGCACCCTACATATCGTAGAGTGCGCTAGTGAGTTAGGATTTCGTTGGATTTTCAGGCTCAAAACGAGCTAGTAATTGCGATCGATGGAGCTGCATACTCAGTCGCGCTATCTCAAGAGGTTCTAGTTGAATCAAAGGCTCAATAATTTGGGCTAATTCTTCAGCAATATTGCCAAATCTTACTTGGAATATACTCTCAACAAACTGGCGTTTACTTTGCTGAATACCTTGCTGACTCGCATCTTCAACCCGTTGCAAGTAGAGAGTAGACAGTTGCATAATTAACTCCCGATCTTCTCGATATCTAATAAATAGTCTAGTAATATTGGGCGCACCATACAGATTGTATGGTGCGCTGCTGGGTTAGGATTACGGTTGATTTTTTTGTTCAAAATGAGCTAGCAATTCAGAGCGATCGAGCTGCCTAATTAGTCGCGTGCGGTCGAGGGGTTCTAGCTGAATCAAAGGCTCGATTATTTGAGCTAATTCTTCATCAATTTCGCCAAATTTTACTTGTAGCATACTCTCAACCATCAGGCGTTGAGCGCGCTGAATACCTTGCTGAATACCTTGCTGGATACCGCGCTGAGTTGCATCTTCCAACCGTTGCAAGTAGAGGGGTGACAGTTCCATAATTAACTCCCGATCTTCTCGATCTATGTCTTGGCGGACTTCTAAAATAGTTCGCAAGTTGTACAACAATTCTAACGCATTCAACCGAAAGACATTATCTGAGGGTAATTCTCTCAATTCGGCAATAGCTTGCTTCTGCACGTTTCCCTTCCCCAAAACTCTCAGCCACAGTGTTTCTGGAGTGCGGGGGAGTTGGTGAATGGCAATAATCGCTGCTTTCAGAGACGCACCCAGAAAATAAACTCCACTTACGCAATTTTCCGGTTCGGGAATCGCTCGAAATCCAGCTAGCATCGTATCGGAAACAGTCGGCGACAGTATCCAGAGTTGGGGCAAGTCTGCCTCTGCAATCCGGGTATTTTCTCTAGCTGCGGCGCGTTCAAATTCGCCGTGGATATCGAAGAGTTGGCCCAGACAACTGCGAATTTCTCCGATTTGGACTGGGCTGCGGAAGGGTTCAAATACAGCGGGTTTTGCTGCGATTTGACCCAGAATGCCGAGGGCTGTTGCTTCGACTTCCGGTTCTGCTTTCGGGGAAAATAAAACGTCAACCTGCCTTACTTCTCCAGCAACATCCCGGCTGGTTTCTACATTACCGAGAGGGGTTAAGAGTTCTTTCAAATACTGTTTAGCAAATTGGTCGTGGATGAATCTAGTCATGATAATTTTTAGCTATCAACTGTTTAAAAACCTCGCCATCAACTGTCAACTGTCAACTGTCAACTGTCAACTGTCAACTGTCAACTGTTTGCAGCATTTACCCTCACAGTTGCGAAGGCTGCGAATACAGCCGTACTCCTCGAAACGTTGACTATGTTTGCGAACAGTAGGATAGGCAAGCAAATGTAAAGGAATTCCGATTATTTTGTAAAGCAATCGACCAGCAGCATGAACAATATCCCAAATTTCGCTTAAATTAGGTTCTCGAACAAATTCTCCTATTTCATCTTTTAAGGCAAGCCACTGAGATTGCACAGTAGGAGAGTGACAATTATCAAATACTGCCATACCTTTTTCGTAGTTTTGCCAAATTTTATTCATATATTTAATCAAATCCGCCTCACGTCTGATAATATCAGAAGTTAATCTGAGATTACAATCATCCGGTATTTTAAGGAAATCAGCCATGCGACTCTCTCAAATGCTTTTTGTTACCCTGCGCGAAGACCCGGCAGAAGCAGAAATTCCCAGTCACAAATTATTACTCCGTGCCGGATACATCCGGCGCATCGGTAGCGGAATTTACGCTTATCTACCTTTAATGTGGCGAGTTCTCAAAAAAGTATCTCAAATTGTCCGCGAAGAAATGGACGCTACCGGCGCTCAAGAATGTCTCCTCCCGCAATTGCAACCGGCCGATTTGTGGCGGGAATCCGGTCGCTGGGACACCTACACTCAAGCTGAAGGTATTATGTTTGCCATGACAGATAGGCAGCAGCGAGAATTGGGACTGGGCCCAACTCACGAAGAAGTAATTACTACAATTGCTAAAGATATGATTCGTTCCTATCGGCAATTGCCTTTACATCTTTATCAAATCCAAACTAAGTTCCGCGATGAAATTCGCCCGCGTTTCGGGTTGATGCGCGGTCGCGAATTCATTATGAAAGATGGCTATTCTTTTCACACTAATGAAGAAAGCCTGAAAAAAACTTATCAGGATATGGCTCAAGCTTATAGCAATATGCTGCGCCGATCGGGCTTGCAATTCCGAGCAGTAGATGCTGATTCTGGAGCAATTGGTGGCTCTGGTTCTCAAGAGTTTATGGTGTTGGCTGAAGCGGGAGAAGATGAAGTTCTTTATACTGAAGATGGTCAGTATGCAGCTAATGTGGAAAAGGCTGTATCGATGCCTGCTGATGCTGAACTGTCGCCATTTGCAACTTTTGAAAAGCGGGAAACGCCGGGAACTGAAACAATTGATAAACTTTGCAAATTTTTGAAATGTTCTCCGACGCAAGTTGTCAAAAATGTGCTTTACCAAGCTGTTTACGACAATGGCATGACTGTTTTGGTATTGGTAAGCATTCGCGGCGACCAAGATGTGAATCAGGTAAAGTTGCTGAATGAGTTGACGAAGTTAGCGGGCAATTATCAAGCTAAAACTGTTTTATTTTTGACTGTTCCCGATGCGGAAGCTCAGCGGAAATGGGTGGCTAAATCTTTACCTCTCGGTTATATGGCTCCCGATGTTGCTGATGATTATATCGCTGGCAGCAAGGATGTAAACTCTAAGTTTTTGCGTTTAGTCGATCGCACTGCAGTTGACCTGACAAACTTTGTCACCGGTTCAAACGAATCAGGATACCACGTTGTCGGTGCTAATTGGAACAAAGAATTTCCTCTACCAGCAACGGTTGTGGGTGTCAGAACAGCCAAAAAGGGCGATCGGGCAGTGCACAACCCCGAACAAACCTTGCAAAGCGCCAGAGGCATCGAAGTCGGCCACATCTTCCAATTAGGAACCAAATACTCCCAAGCAATGGGCGCTACCTACACCAGCGAACAAGGCGAAGAAATGCCCTTTGTTATGGGCTGCTACGGCGTCGGCGTGTCGCGGCTAGCTCAATCGGCCGTAGAACAATCCTACGACAAAGACGGGATAATTTGGCCAGTGGCGATCGCCCCGTATCACGCCATCATTAGCATCCCTAATATTTCCGACGCCCAACAAGTAGAAGTCGCCGAAAAACTCTATGCAGAACTCAATCAATCTGGCATTGAAACCCTACTAGATGACCGCGACGAACGAGCCGGAGTTAAATTCAAAGATGCTGATTTAATCGGCATTCCCTATCGGATTGTTCCGGGCCGTTCGCTGAAAGCAGGCAAAGTTGAAGTCGTGGAAAGAGCAACTCACAAATCCCAGGAAATTCTCATTGATGAAGTGAATTCTACTTTAAAACAGTGGATTGAAGCCGCCATCAACTAAGACTTTTTAACCCGTAAGGTGCGCGCTAGGCGCACCTACATTTAGGATCGCAATGTGCGCGGTGTACACCTACATTAGCTCCCATCTTGGGAGCATCTCAATGAAAGCAGCCCAGCTAGAAATTGGACTTTGGAGGCAGGATACAGGAGGAAAGAGTCAGAAAGAAGGAGCCAGAAGAAGTGTTTTTATAAATATGAGATTCTCCCCCCTCTTCCCCAGGGCTGTTCCATTCTTTGTAGGGGCAATCCCCCCGTGGTTGCCCCGATTGCTGAAACACCCATTCGCTCGTTGGTAGAGGGGGTAGGCACGGGGAGTAGGGGTAGCACTACCCCTACAAAATGATGTTTTTGGTGAGAATGAAACAGCCCTGCCCTCTTCCTTCTTCCTTCTTCCTTCTTCCTTCTTCCTTGAGATGTGAAATTATCTAAAACTTAAAACTCGGTATGAATCTGAACCTAAATCAGTTTCTGCGATTCCCTCAATCCCGAATTGGGCGGTACTTGGCCCAAGTAACTGTCGTTGCTGTTGCTTACGCCGTGGGAGCGAGGCTAGCAATTTCAATTCAAGGTGTCAATCCTTTTGCTGCCTCGGTGTGGCCACCCGCAGGAATTGCACAAGCTGGACTTTTATTGTTTGGGAGTAAAGTCTGGCCTGCCATAGTTTTGGGCACATTTTTGCTCAATTTGGTTAACCCAAATGAACAAATATTCGTGGTTTGGCTGGGAGGAAACGCCGGGGCGATTCTGCAAGCTGTTTTTGCAGTAACTGTCCTGAGCTGGTTCCGGTTTCGTCCCTCTATCGAGCGCTTGAAAGATGTAATTAATTTAATCTTGTTTGGCGGTCTAATTGCTACTCAAATCAGTTGCACTATTGGGGTGTTTTCTCTATATTTAGCTGGGAAAATAGAGTGGAGTGAATATTGGTCTGCTCGATGGAATTGGTGGTTGGGAGACACAATGGGAGTTTTAATTATAACTCCCTTAATTTTAATATTTATTCGTCCTCAATTGGCAGGAGATCGTTTAAAAATACAAACAGAAACAAAGAAAAATTATTTAATTGAGCGAGGAGTATGGTTAATATTATTAATTGGGGTGAGCTGGCTGGTCTTTGAGTCGAAACAAGAAGCTTCTATTTCTCGTTATCCCCTGGAATATTTGCCGTTTCCTTTGATAATGTGGGCGGCGCTTCAATTCGGTCAGCGAGCCGCTGTCCTAGCATCGTTTATTGTCTCAATCATCGCAATTTTTGGCAGTTCTCATGGAGGGGGGCCCTTCACAGCCAAAGCTGACAATATTAATCAGGCTATCTTATTTTTGCAAGCTTTTATGGGTGTAATTACGATTACCTCGCTCTTATTGGCAGCGACAGTAGCTGAACGCACATCAGCAGAGTATTCTCTGCGGGAGAGCGAAATTAAGTATCGAGAATTGGTAGAAAATGCTAACAGTATTATTTTGAAAATGGATGCTGATGGCAATATTATTTTTTTTAACGAATTTGCCGAAAAATTCTTTGGTTACAAGGAGGAAGAAATTTTGGGAAAAAATGCCTTGGGAACCATTATTCCACAGACGGACATGGAAGGGAATAACTTAGAGTTGGTTTATAGTCAACTTTTACAAAATCCCGATCGCTTTACCAGCTATGAGAATGAAAATATCCGGCGCAGTGGCGATCGCGTTTGGGTATCTTGGGCAAATAAACCGCTGGTTGATTCAGCGGGCAAACTTTTGGGCATCCTCTGCATCGGGACAGATATCACCGATCGCCGAAAAGCTGAAATAGCGTTGCAAAAGCTTAATGAAAAGCTGGAAATCCGAGTTGAAGAGCGGACAAATGCCCTGAAACAAAGCGAAGTTCAGCTACAAAAACAGAAATCGGCATTAATTGATTTAGCCAAAAATAAAGCGCTGAATCAAGGCGACTTAACAAAAGCGCTTCAAGAAATAACTGAAACTGCTAGCCGTACTCTGGAAGTTGCCCGATCGAGCGTCTGGCTGTACGATCACACTAAATCCAAGATGGAGTGCCTAGATTTGTTCGATCGCACTCTCAACCAACACTCACACGGTTTGAAATTAGCAGCAGCAGACTATCCTGTCTATTTTCAAATACTGCGAGAAGAACGCGCAATTGCTTCCTTTGACGCGCAAAACGATTTTAGAACTAAAGAATTTGCGGAATCTTACCTAATTCCCTTGGGCATCACTTCTATGCTAGATACGCCGATTCAAATAGGCGGAGAAACAGCAGGAGTTCTCTGTTTAGAACACGTAGGAATGCCCCGCTTTTGGACGATTGAAGAACAAAGTTTCGCTGTTTCTCTAGCAGACTCTGTAACTTTCGCAATGGAAGCGCGAGAACGCCAGCGGGCTGAAGAAGCGCTGCGGCAAGCTGAAGAAAAATACCGCAGCATCTTTGAAAATGCGATCGTCGGCATTTTTCAAACTACCCCAGATGGGCAATATCTCAGCGCCAATCCTGCTTTGCTTCGCATTTACGGTTACAGTTCACGCGAGGAATTGGTCAGCACATTAACTGATATTAGCCAACAGCTTTATGTTGACTCCGATCGCCGCGCCGAAATTGTCCGCTTAATAGAAGAACAAGGCAAAGTATCGGATTTTGAATCTCAAATTTACCGCCGAGATGGCAGCATAATCTGGATTTCAGAAAATACTTATACCGTGCGCGATTCCTACGGAAATTTGCTTTATTACGAAGGTACTGTTCAAGACATCACAACTCGCAAAGAAGCTGAAGCAGCTTTGCGCTTAGAACAAGAAAAATCCGATCGTCTCCTGTTAAACGTTTTACCACAACCCATTGCCGACAGATTAAAACAAGACCAAAGCATCATCGCCGATACTTTTGCCGAAGTAACAGTATTATTTGCAGATATAGTCGGTTTTACCCAAATTAGTTCCCAAATTTCTCCGCCAGAATTAGTTTCCTTGCTTAACGACATTTTTTCCACATTCGATCGCCTAGCAGAAAAGCACGGATTGGAAAAAATTAAGACTATTGGCGACGCCTACATGGTAGTAGGAGGGCTGCCGATGCCCCGCAGTGATCATGCAGAGGCGATCGCCCAAATGGCGATCGATATGCAGCAGGCAATTACTACTTTCAGTAATATCCACAATCAAGATTTTAACATCAGAATTGGCATTAACACCGGCCCAGTTGTCGCTGGAGTAATCGGTATTAAAAAATTTATTTACGATTTGTGGGGAGACACCGTTAACACTGCTTCCCGCATGGAATCTCACGGCTTGCCGGGGTGCATTCAAGTCACCTCTGCAATTTATGATATATTGCAGGACAAGTATGTATTTGAAAGTCGCGGCGCGATCGAGGTTAAAGGCAAAGGCGAGATGAACACTTACTTTCTTACAGGCATCAAGTTAGAGCCGTAAGGAAAAAGATCCTTCGGATTCGGTCCGGATAAAAAGAAGGAAGAAGCAAGAAGGAAGAAGCAATATAATAACTCATCTTTCAGCAATTAAGAACCTCCTAATATTTGGTCGCGGTTACTATAGTTAAAAATATAACACTCAGTATGAAACCCCCAAAAATTCAGTTTCTGCGGTTCCCTAAATCTAGAAAGTGGCAATACTTAGCAAAAGTAGCTGCCATTGCTTTTGCTTACGCTGTGGGAGCAAAAATAGCTGTTTCAATCCCAGGCGTAAATACATTAGGTACGTGCGTCTGGCCACCCGCAGGAATTGCACAAGCTGCACTTTTATTGTTTGGGCGGCAGGTGTGGCCTGGAATAGCTTTAGGCGTCTTCTTTTTCGATATTTTTAACCAAAAAGTCTCCTTGATAAGTGGATTAATATCTGCATTAAGTGCTTGTATGCAAGCTTTCATCGCATTTAGTTTGTTGCAGAAACTCAAGTTTCGCCCGTCACTAGAACGGCTCATAGATGTAGTAAACTTAGTTTTCTGCGGTGCTGTAGTTGCCACTCAAATCAACTGTACTCTCGGCACGCTACGCCTCTGTGTAACTGGTTTAGTTGACTGGAGCGAATATTGGCACATTCGGTGGAATTGGTATCTGGGAGATACATTAGGAGTTTTAATTTTTACTCCCATGCTGTTGATTATATACAACCACAAACCAGCGCCCAGCCCGTCACAAAATACAGCTTCTAAAACAATTCTAAATCGTATAGGTGCCGGAATATGCCTGCTGTTATTAGTAACAGTCAGTTGGCTAGTCTACAACTCCAAAAGTGAAAGTAATCTCTCCGGTTATCCCCTCGAATACTTGCCATTTCCCTTGGTAATTTGGGCAACCATTCAATTCGGCCAGGGTGGGGCTGTTTTAGCATCTTTCATTGTATCCAGTATCGCAATTTGGGGCGGTTCTCAGGGAGGTGGCCCCTTTATTGCAAAAGCGGAAAATATCAATCAGGCAATCTTATTTTTGCAGGCTTTTATGAGCGTAATTGTAGTTACATCGCTGCTGTTGGCGGCGACAGTAGCGGAACGCGCCTCTGCTGAGGATTCGCTGCGGCAAAGCGAAATTAAGTATCGGGAATTAGTGGAAAATGCTAACAGCATTATTTTAAAAATAGATAGGCGAGGAAATATTACTTTTTTTAACGAATTTGCACAGAAGTTTTTTGGTTACGATGAAAAAGAGATAATTGGCAAAAACGCCGTGGGAACAATTATTCCCCAGAGAGATACAAGAGGAAATGACTTGGCAGCAAAGTTGAGAGATATTTTGGAAAACCCAGAACAATATACGCGAAATGAAAATGAAAGTATCCGGCGCAGCGGCGAGCGGGTTTGGGTATCGTGGGCAAATAAACCGCTGTTTGACGCGGCAGGAAAGTTCGCGGGAATGCTGGCAATCGGTACGGATATCACAGAACGCAGGCGGGCTGAAATGCAGCTTGTAAAGCTGAATGACGAGTTAGAGTTTAGAGTGAAAGAACGAACTAATGCTCTGAATGAGACTTTAAGTGCACTGCGAGTTCAACAGGAACAATCAGAACGCTTGCTGTTGAATATTTTGCCTGAAGAAATAGCGAATCGGTTGAAGCGGGGAGACAGTACGATCGCAGACACTTTTGCTGATGTTACTGTCTTATTTGCGGACATAGTAGGCTTTACTCAACTCAGTTCGCGAGTTTCTCCAACGCAATTAGTTGCCTTGCTGAATGACATCTTTTCGACATTTGACAACCTAGCAGAAAGGCACGGTTTGGAAAAAATTAAGACGATTGGCGACGCTTACATGGTAGTTGGAGGGCTGCCCATGCCCCGCAGGGATCATGCAGAGGCGATCGCAGAAATGGCTTTGGATATGCAGCAGGCAATTACTGACTTCAGCAATACCCACAATCAAGATTTCAGCATCAGAATCGGCATTAACAGTGGCCCGGTTGTTGCCGGAGTTATTGGAATTAAAAAATTTATTTACGATTTATGGGGAGACACCGTTAACACTGCTTCCCGCATGGAATCTCACGGCTTGCCGGGGTGCATTCACGTAACAGAGACAACTTATCAGCAGTTGCGAGAAAAGTATTTCTTTGAAAACCGTGGCGCGATCGAAGTTAAAGGCAAAGGTCAGATGACTACTTATTTACTGCAATGCCGAAAATAGCTTTAGTAAAGGTTTTTCTCTAAAAATAAGGGCGATCGCACTCTCAAATGTGCGATCGCCCTCATTTTAATTTAGCCAAGTTTTTTAAAGCTTGTACAGGTTAATTCCAGCTTCCTTCGCCATGATTTCCAAACCCTTGTGTTGCAAGGTTTTAATTGCTTTTGTAGAAAGGTGCAATCTTACCCAGCGCTTCTCCTGCGGCCACCAAACCCGCTTCCACTGCAAATTGGCGTCTTGCAATTTGTGAGTGCGGTGGTGCGAGTGAGAAACTGCAAAACCGTTATTCGCCTTCTTTCCCGTTAGCTGACATTTCCGTGACATATTGCCCTCCAGATTACCGTTTTTTTGCGTGCAGCCTTTTATTATACCCGAAGGAAGAAGGAAGAAGGAAGAAGGAAGAAGGCTTGACTTATCCCTTTACCAATAGAAATAAACTCTTACTCCCCCCCTTAGCAAGGGGGGGTTGGGGGGGTTAATTACATTGCACGTTCAGTCAATTTTGTCAACACTTGATTCGATCGCTCGACAAAATCCTTCATCCCTTCAGCATCGAAACCCTTCTGGGCCATCAAAGCCAAGTCGTAAACGTGGTGACAAATCATACTCGCCAACTCAGCCGACGGAGACTCCCCGCCGCCTTGAATAATCGCACCCTGACTCAAACTCGCCAGATTTTGAATCAGCGGGTGAGACGTATTCACCAGCAAAACGTGGTCTTCGGGGAATTCGGCGGCTTGCTGCTGCAAAAGCGCCGTCATATCCCGCATCCGGCGCAAAGCTTCCGGCAAAAGTACGATCGCAGGTGGCGTCGCCTCCGCAGAGTCAGACTTCAAAGCTTCTGTGCGAATGTTCACTTTCGGCTTATTGAGAGCTTTTTGGAACATTTCTTTAACTTGTTCGCTGCGAGTTTTATTCGTCGCCGGATCGACAATTTCCGCTTCTTTCTCTTTGTCAATTAGCGTTTCGTCGATGTCGGAATCAACCCGCGAGAATTTGACATCTGAGTGTTCTCGTTCCAGGAAGCTGATAAAGTGCGTGTCGATGAAAGAATCCATAAACAGCACTTCTAAACCTTGGCTTTTGTGCATTGCCACGTAAGTTGCTTGAGAGGCAGGATCGGTACAATAAAACACGCGATTTTCATGGCGTTTTTGATTGCGTTCCAAATACTCTTTCAGCGTCGTGTAAGGTTGCGTCGAAGTAGAAGTTTCCGACTTCGGAGTCACATCCTGCCACAAATCTCCTTCCTCACTTTGCACCTGAACTTCGGGCGTTACAGTTTCTGGCTTCTCGGCTGTTGGTTCGTAGGTGCTGCGGTAGATTAAAATATCTTCGACTTGCTTTTTGAACTTGTCATCGTTGAGCGTTCCGAACTTGACAAAAGTGCCGATATCTTGCCAGCAGCGGATGTATTCATTACGGTCGTCGCGGTAGAGTTCTTTCAGGCGATCGCCCACTTTTTTCGCAATATAATCAGCGATTCTCCGCACAGTGCGATTGCTTTGCAAAGAACTGCGAGAAACGTTCAGCGGAATGTCGGTACTGTCAATAACGCCCCGCAGCGGCATCAAGAATTTCGGGATAATTTCTTCGCAGTGGTCGCTGACAAAAACCTGGTTGCAGAATAGCTTAATATTGCCTTGGGTAACATCGACATCCGGGCGCAGTTTTGGAAAATAAAGAATCCCGTTGACAATAAAAGGATAATCTGTATTCAGGTGTACCCACAGCAGCGGCTCGTCTTGGTACGGATAAAGGTGGCGGTAAAGTTCTAAGTAATCTTCTTTTTGCAAATTACTGGCTGATTCCCGCCAAATTGCTTTGTGCTTGTTGAGTTCCTCTCCCTCAAATTTGATGGGAACTGGCATGAAATCGCAGTAAGTTTTGATTAACTGCTTAATGCGACTGGGTTCTAAATATTCTTGTTCTTCGTCTTGGAGGGTAAGAGTAATAGTAGTGCCGCGTTCCGTGCGGGAAGATTCTGATAGTTCAAAAGCGGGAGACCCGTCGCAAGACCAGTGTACTGCTTGGGAGCCTTCTTGGTAAGAAAGAGTATCAATCTCTACTTTCTTCGCCACCATGAAAGAAGAGTAGAAACCTAGACCGAAGTGACCGATGATTGCGTCGTCGCCGTTGCCTTGGTATTTTTGAATAAATTCTTCTGCGCTGGAGAAAGCGACTTGGTTGATGTATTTTTTTACCTCATCGGCGGTCATGCCGATGCCGTTATCGGAAATTGAGAGGGTTTTGTTTTCTTTGTCGATCGCTATGGTGATTTGCGGTTCGCCCATGTCGCCGCCGTATTCGCCGGAACGAGAAACCATTTTGAGTTTGGCAATGGCATCCACTCCGTTAGAAATTAGTTCCCGCAAGAAGACTTCGTGGTCAGTATATAGCGACTTCTTGATAATCGGGAAAATATTCTCGGTATGGATGGAGATTGTTCCCTGTTCTAAAACTGTCATAATTTTTCTCTCTGATGACTGCTAATTGCTGAGAAATAGCTATTTAATGATTTTCGGCGATCGTGCTCTCTTCTGCAAAAGGGATTACCACAAAAAGATGATTCGGTTTTCCCCACATCTTGCACAATTCTCAATCAGCCTTTGACGGGCGGGCAGGATGCCCACCCCACAACAAGAATCACTCTTTGTGGAACAGGCCGGAAAGCCTGTTCTTGAGCATGGTGCAAGATGTCAGTTTCCCTCACATAGTAGCTCACAAAGGCAACCGCAGCAGGAAAGTAGCGCCCTGCCCCAATTCGCTGCTGGCGCTGAGGCTGCCACGATGTGCCCGGGCAATGGTTTGGGCGATCGCCAATCCCAGTCCCGAACCGCCGGTATGGCGCGATCGATCGCTATTGACTCGGTAAAATCGATCGAATATTCGCTCTAAATCTGCCGCGGCGATCCCAATACCGGTATCTTGAACCTGAACGATCGCCTCGATGTGATTGCAATCTAAAATAACTGTTACTTTCCCGCCCGCCGGAGTGTATTGAATGGCATTAACAATTAAATTAGCAACTAAGCGATAAAGTTGGTCGGAATTGCCGACAACATTTAATTGCTGCTGTACGCGCATTTCGGATGTTAGGGCTACCTTTGAGGCGATCGCCAAAGCTGCCAATTCCTCTACTAAATCGCTAACAAGGTCATTCAAACAACACAATTGAGGGCGATCGCGTATCACTTGATTATCCATGCGAGCCAGCAGCAGCAAATCAGCCACTAACTGAGTTAACCGTCGGTTTTGGCGCTCTACAGTTCGCAAAATTTCCCGCGCTTCTTTTTCATCCAATTGAGGCATCAACAGTGCTGATTCTACTGTCGCCTGCGAAGCCGCTAAAGGCGTCCGCAATTCGTGAGCAGCATCCGCTGTAAACTGTTGTATTTGTCGGTAGGAAGAATAAATTGGTTTCATGGCTAATCCTGCCAATAACCAACTAGAAAAGCCGATCAGAATCAATGCTGTAGGTAATCCTAATTTCAAAACCCATTTCACTGTACTGAGATAATCATTGAAGTCTTGCAGGCTCCGCCCCACTTGAAAATATCCCCAATCTTGCTGTGTTTGGGTGTGGAGCTCTACAGAAATTTGGTGATAAACATTACCTTTGTTGTCAGTTATTGTTTGCCAGTATTGGGAGTTAAATTCGGCTGGCAATTCTTTGGGATAAGCGCCAGCGGTAGCAATTAATTTACCCGAATAATCAAATAAACGAATATAGTAATAGCCTTGGTTGATAGCGCTTAAAATATGGCGACTTGGCAACTGTTCTTTAATGCCTTTAACTCCCATTAGGCGGAGGTTGGGCAAAAGTTCGTTTACTATTGGCTCCAAGCGTCCGGGCTGCTGCAATTTGAGTTCTAGGCTGTCGTGTAGCGTCCCCGCTACCGATTCTAATTCGCGGTCTATGGCTACCCAGTGAGCGTGGGCGATCGCCTTGTATACGCCAAATCCCAGCAAGCTTAAAATCAAACCCATTACTGCTGCATAGGAAATGGCTAATTGCCAGCGAGTTCGGTTAAATAGTTTATTTTGATTCACCTTTCATATCTTGCTAGTAATTGGTAATTGGTAATTAGTTGAAGATGATATTTTTTTTATCTACCGCAGAGGGCGCAGAGAACGCAGAGGAGGATAAAAGAGATAATAAGCTTAAACAATAAGGTTTCTGAACCCCGTACCTAATTCCTAATAAGATAAAATTTCTCCGCCAAATAATACATTTTTTATATTTGACTGTCATGCCACATTCTCATTTTTTAGGAGTTCTGCATATTCGCTTATTCCAAGTTCCGCAAGTTGTCGGTCTTCTTCGGCAAATTCGCCGTAGAGTGCAGCTAAGTTAGTTTCATCGATTGCTGGAATAGTAGCTAATCGGGCACGGAATGTTAGGAAGGCAATAAATTCAAATACTTGTTTGAGTTGTTCTAGATCGAGCTTTTCTAACTCTTGTTGGATTAAATCTTTCATAGCAGTCATTTTGACGATAGAATTTTCTATATTATAGCCAGATACTGGAAACGAGATATAATCGGGCCGCTGTTGCCCCTACAGCTTTAATTTCTCATGCGGTATCCGACGCCGTGTACAGTTTCAATTAAATTCGTGCCGCCAACAGACTCAAGTTTTCGCCGCAGCAAGCGCACTTGAGCTGCTACCACATTGCTAAAGGTATCTGCACTCGCCTCCCATAGCTGATTCCGAATTTGGTCAGTGGTGATAATTTGGTTGGGATGTTTCATAAAGTATTCTAGAAGTTGAAACTCTTTCTTTGTTAGATCAATTATCTGGTTGTTGCCACTTCGATCGAGATGGCACACAGTTCGATTTCCGCAGTCCAAAACCAGATTTCCTACCTGTAGCTGTTGCGGTTGAATTTGGGGCGATCGCCTTTGCAAAGCCCGCAATCTTGCTAATAGTTCCGCCATGCCAAACGGTTTAACTAAATAATCGTCAGCCCCGGCGTCTAGTCCCGCAACTTTATCTTCCATTCGGTCTTTTGCTGTTAGCATCAAAACTGGCAGAGCGCTATTTTTAGCACGCAATCTCCGCAGCAGTTCCAATCCTGACAATCCTGGTAGCAACCAGTCAAAAATAGCCAGGTTATATTGCATCCAGTGACTGTCTAAATATTCCCAAGCTTCACTGCCATCCAAAGCCCAATCAACTATATATTTTTCCTGCTTTAAGGTTCGCTCGATCGCTTTCCCTAAATCGGGCTCATCTTCAACTAGCAAAACTCTCATAACTCTAATTTATAGCGGTAAATCCTTATACATTGTTAGCGCTCGGCAGCATCTACCCCAACATCTAACCTCACATACTGAGATGAAATCAGCATGAAATTTTATGACCGAAACTAATTGGATCGCAAGCCCCCGGATTGATTCCAACGCACAGGCTGACTGACGGGAATAAATCTAAAATCTACAATCTAAAATTGATTGACTTCGCAGAAAAAGATCACAGTTGACAATAATTGACAACAAGCTGGAAATGTCTTATACTCAAACGCAATCAAAATTTTGAGAATATTTTTCAATAAGTATGACAGATTTATCCGATCGTCCCGCCATGAAAAAGCCGGGGCGCTGGAGTCGCCGCCAACTGCTACAGCTAGGAATAGCTGGGGCTGGGGTAGCGGGCGGCGCGATCGCACTTCAACATTTGACTCGCAAACCGACATCAGTTGCGAGAATACCGCCCATGCCCGCAGATGCACTCGCCGTAAGCAATATCAACCCGATGCAAATTGCGCGGGATTTTGATTACGGCACGGTGACGCGCGAAAACGGGCGCACAGTTCGGGAATTTCGCCTGGAAGCTAATACTTCGATCGTCCAACTTAACAGCGCCGTCACTTTCAACACCTGGAACGTGAACAATCGCGTGCCGGGGCCGACATTGAGGGCCACTGAGGGCGATCGAATCCGCGTCATTTTTTATAACAAAGCCGGAGATTCTCATTCGCTGCACTTTCACGGCGTTCATACCAGCGAAATGGATGGCGTTAAACCAGTGAAACACGGTTCGGTATTTATTTATGAATTCGATGCCAATCCCTACGGAGTGCATCTATATCACTGTCATATTGAACCCGTAACTCGCCATATAGGTAAAGGACTCTATGGAATGTTCATCATCGATCCGCCAAAACCCCGCCCTCCCGCCGATGAAATCTTGTTAATCATGGGAGGATACGACGTAAACGACGACAAAAAAAACGAGCTTTACGCTTTTAACGGGTTGCCCAATTATTACATGAACAACCCGATACCTATTTACCAAAATCAGCTAATCCGGCTCTACGTTCTCAACATGATTGAGTATGAAGCGGCAGTAACTTTTCACCTGCACGCCAACTTTTTTGACGTATATCGCACGGGAATGACTTTGACTCCCAGTGAAAGAACCGATGTCATCACAATGGGAGTAGCTGAAAGACATATTTTAGAATTTACTTACGGCTATGCTGGAAAATTTATGTTTCATCCCCATCAAGATGCGATCGCCGAAGCTGGCTGCATGGGGGTATTTGAAGTCATCACTTAAACCAAATTCTGCTACCAGAGTGGGGCGATTCAAATAAAGTATGAAATTATTTGACAAGCTCGATCGCAAATAGGTAGAATGAATAGCTCACAAATAATTGAGAATTATTCTTAATAACTTGTGAGTCGAAAAGCACATAACGTAAAAATTAGCAACTGCCATGTTACAATCCTTTCGCTTATTACCGACCGCCACGGCTACAGCCATCCTCGTTGCTCTGGCTGGTTGCGCTTCCACCCCCACGGCCAGCAACACCGACAGCAGCGCCTCACCCGTTGCTACAGCCAGTCCCGCATCCACAAGCGGTCACAGCATGAACCACGGCGGCAAAGGCGGCATCAACATCAATACTGCCATTCTTTCAGAGTTAGATAAACTCGAAGCCAAGTTAGGAGTACCGGCACTTTCTAACAAAATTCAAGCCAGCCGCCCTTACGGAAAAGTCGAAGAATTGGTTTCAAAAAATGTCATTACTCAAGCCCAATTCGACCAAATAAAAGACTTGGTAACTATTGAAAATGTGGTGCTGACAGGCGAACCCAAAGATGTAGACTACATGACTAAACTTGGCTTGATGAAAGGGCATCTTTTCGTAGCCCAAGAACTATTGGATCAAGGCAAACCCGACCAGGCAGAACCACACATCGGGCATCCAGTCGAAGAAATTTATGCCGATGTGGAAGATCAGCTAAACGATCGTAAAATTCCTGAATTTAAGACTACTTTAATTAAATTGCAGGATTTAGTTAAAGCGGGTGCAAAAGATCCGGCTCAAGTGAAGGCGGAATTTGACACATCAATGCAAGCAGTTGACGGAGCAATTGCCGCCCTTCCCGAAACCCAGCGCAAAGATCCGAAATTCGTGCTGCAAGTGATTAACGGCTTGCTAGATACAGCTAATTCCGAATACGGAGCCGCAGTTGCTAACGGCAAAATTTCCGCAATTATTGAATATCAAGATTCGCGGGGTTTTGTCATGTACGCGGAAATGCTGTACAAAGATATAGCCGAGCAAGTGGCTAAAACCAGCCCGGAAATTGACAAAGCAATTGTGGCTAACATGACAGAACTGAAGACAAATTGGCCAACGGCGATCGCACCCCCCGCCCCCGTCAAAACCACCGAACAAGTCAACCAGCTAGTTAAAACCATCGAAAGCGACAGCCAAAAAGTTCTCAAACCCGCCTCTTAAAAAAGTTAACTGAAACCACGGTAATTGGTAAAAAGATTACCAATTACCTCCCGATATTACCTCAACTAAAAAAATGAATTTTGGCGAAGCATTGCCCACATTTGTAATTACTCTCCGCGAAGGAGTCGAAGCCGCCTTAGTTGTCGGAATCGTTCTCGCTTGTCTCAAAAAGTCGGGACAAAGTTATTTAAGTCCTTGGGTTTTCGGCGGTGTTGGCGTTGGACTGATTGCCAGCGCTTTGATAGGTGTACTTTTCGGCTGGACTATTCAAATTTTGTCCGCATCCAATCAGCCTTTTGCACCGATTATGGAGTCGCTGCTAGAGGCAATCTTTGGGCTTGTGGCGATCGCAATGCTGAGTTGGATGCTGATTTGGATGACCAAGCAAGCGCGATTTATGAAAGCCGAAGTCGAAGGCGCTGTGAGTGCCGCCTTAACGCACAACTCTCATGCCGGTTGGGGCGTATTTAGTTTAGTTTTTATTGCCGTTTTGCGCGAAGGGTTTGAAACTGTTTTGTTTGTCGTCGCCAAGTTTCAACAAGGCATTATTCCAGCCCTCGGCGCTTTGGGAGGAATACTTTCAGCAGCCGGACTTGGTGTCCTGCTGTTTAAATGGGGAGTCAAAATTAATATCCGCCTGTTTTTCAAATATATGGGCATTTTATTGCTCTTCATTGTAGCGGGTTTAGTGGTATCTACTTTGGGATTATTTGACAGCGCGGTGAATATTTTATCGCAAGCAAATCGCGAGTCAGCAGGGATGTGTTTCTATTACGAAAGATTTACTAAAATCCACTCCTGCATTCTCGGGCCGATGGTGTGGAATACCTCGAAATTGCTTCCCGAAGAAAAGTTTCCCGGTTTGTTGTTGAGTGCGCTGTTTGGCTACACGGATAAGCTCTATGTCGTGCAGGCGATCGCCTATTTGATATTTTTAGGTACTGTCGGTGGCATCTACTTCCAAAGTCTGGCAGGTAGAGTTTTCTTCCCATTCAAAAAAACTCAGGTAACGAAATAGGAAATAAAGTGCGATCGAAACGCGATCGGCTTGTTAGTGGAAATGCAGAAGGCAGTTGTTTGTTGCTAATAACTAATGCGCCCCTAACTTAGAGCGCATTAGTTATTAGCTATCTATTGATTGAAGGTAAAACGACCGTCAACTTTTTCTCCGTTAATATCCGCAGTCACTTTCACGGGATAACTTCCTGCATCTTTGCCGGGAAACACCACAGCGTAATGTTTGCCCTCAGCATCATACTTGAGAGCTAGGGTTTGCTGCTTTCCATTCGGCAACTGCACTTGAGCCGTCACTTTGGCGTTAGGAACTGGTTCTTTTTTCTCCCCTTTTTGCAAAAATAAATCTAAATGAGTTCCGGTAGCTTCTTTTTCCGGTACAAACTCTAAATAGTAAGCTCCCGACTTTACAACTTGCCCCCCTTGAGTTGCTGTTGCAGGAGCAGTGGCGGGAGGCGAAGACGCAGGTTGAGAGGCGACAGGAGGGGAGGCTGGAGTGGTATTTGGATCGCTTGCTTGGTCGCCTTTACTGCAAGCTCCCAAAAACATCAATCCGACACTACCTAGAACAATTAAATTTGACTTAAGCGATTTCATTTGTTTGACTCCTTGCTGACTGACAATAATTAGAAAATATCACACATTAACTACCTTGCCGTCTTCAATAACTCGCTGAGGTTGTTGAGGTCGTAAAAAATGCCCAAATTGAGCATACAAAGCTGGTAAAACTAACAGAGTCAAGGCAGTAGAAGTAAATAACCCTCCTAAAACTACGACTGACAGCGGTTGCAAAATTTCCTTGCCCGCCCCACCTTCAAATACTAAAGGTGCTAAACCCAAAGCTGAAGTTAAAGCGGTCATCAGGATGGCGTTGAGCCGTTCCATCGAGCCTTTAATAATTGCTTCCTTAAAAGGCAGTCCTTCAGCAAATTTAGTGTTGTAGTTGTCTACTAATAACAAGCCGTTACGGGTAGCAACTCCGAATAATGTGACAAAGCCAACCAGGGAAGCTACAGAGATGATGCTACCAGTCACAGCTACCGCAATTACTCCTCCCACTAAGCCGATCGGCAAATTAATCATAATCATAGCAGTTGAAGGAATTGACTTGACGGACAAGTACATCAATACTGTAATTACCAAAAAGGCGATCGCACTAAATATCATAATATTTTGCGAAGCTCTTTGCTCGGCTTCAAATTGACCACCGTACTGGATAAAATAGCCAAAAGGCAACTGCACCTCTCGTTTGACTTTAGCTTGAATTTCATTCACAACCGATCGCAAATCTCGACCTTTAGCATTAGCCGCCGCTACAATCAGGCGAGAAACATTCTCGCGGTTAATCGTATTGGGACCCGTACCGTATTTAACAGTCGCAACTTGGGCGAGGGGAATCTTGTTGCCGCTTGGAGTATCAACCAGCAAATTCTGAATAGTTTCTAAGTTATTTCGGGCTTCCGGCTGCAACCAAACAACTAAGTCAAAAGTTTGCTGCACTTCCAAAACTTGAGAAACAACCTTGCCGTTTAAAGCTGTTTCAATAATTTCAGAAAGCTCTCCGATTTTCAAACCGTATCTACCCGCAGCTTGACGGTTAAACTTAATTTGAATTTGTGGCACTGGCACCTGCGGTTCTAGTTGCAAATCCACAATGCCTTCCACTGTTTTCATTTGCTCTTCAACTTTGGCACCGATGCTACGAAGCTGATCCAAATCCGGGCCAAAGATTTTGACAGCAATCTGACTTCTGACACCAGATAAAACCTCATCCATCCGGTGAGAAATAAAACCGCCGATATTTGGTGCAACTCCCGGCAATTTACCAAACTCCTGCCGCAGCGCTTCCAAAGTTTTCGGCCGGTTTTTCATGCCCTCCTCGCTTAAACCAATATCAATGTGAGCTAAATTAACTCCCGCAGCATCAGCATCACCCGGAGCTCTGCCCGATCGCACTTGCACGTATTGAAACCTGGTATCATCCTTCAGTGCATCTTCAATAGCAAAAGCCGCGCTATCTGTTGTCTCCAAAGACACCCCCGGATAAAGCATAATAGTATTCACCAAAGTTTGCTCCTGAAACTCCGGCAAAAACACCCGCCCAAAAGATGGCAAAATAATTAATGCAGCCACTATACTAGCAGCCGCAAAAGCTAAAATAATCGCCGAATAACGCATTGAAATTCTGATACAATAATGATAAATATGCTTGCAAAATCTCGGCAACCAAGGTTCTTTACCACTCATGCATTTGGTAGGCAACAAAATAGCGCAAAGGGCCGGAGATATTAACAGCGATTCCAGACTAGAAATCACCACAACTACCAAATAAGTAATCCCCATAGGCGTAAAAATTCGACCTTCTACACCGGGCAAAGTAAAAATTGGCGAAAACACCACAATGCCAATAACAGTGGCTCCAATTAACGAATCGCGCACCTCCTGACTGCCATCAAAAATCACATCCATCACCGGGCGATGATGAAGAGAAGACGCATTTTCTCTCAAATTGCGGTAGGTATTTTCGGCATAGACGATCGCATCGTCGATCGCAGTGCCGATCGCCACCGACAAACCCCCCAAAGTCATCGTATTCAGCCCCAGCCCCAGCCAATACATCGCCAGCAACGCCAACAGCCAAGTTAGGAAGAAATCCAGCAAAACAACCGCCAGAGTGCGCCAATTCATCAAAAACGGGATGAGAATCAGGGTGACGATAATGCTACCTTCAACTAAAGCCGATCGCACATTCTCCACCGAGGAATTAATATATTCTTCCTGTCGAAAAGTCACAGTAACTTTAATATCTTTGGGCAGAGCTTGCTGCACCTCAGCCATTGCTGCCTCAACCGCTTTCGTTACCGTCGGAGTATCAGCAACTGGCTGTCTGTTTACCATCACAATCACAGCTTTTTTGCCGTTAAAACTGCCATCGCCCCGCTTGATAGCAGCCCCAATCTTGACATCAGCCACATCACTAATTCTGACGGGTGTTCCGTGGCGAGAGTCGATCGCCGATTGCTGCAAATCTTCCAGAGACTCAATCCGCCCCACCCCCCGGATTAAAGTTTCTCGATCCGGCGTAATTAAATACCCCCCCGGCGCGTTAACATTCGCAGCCGCCGCCGCTTCAGCAACTTGCTGCAAAGACACATTAAAAGCTTTCAACTTGGCAGGTTCTACTAATACTTGATACTGCCTTTCTTCGCCGCCGTAAGCTACTACTTGAGCAACGCCAGTCACTGCCAAAAGCCGATTTGTGACTTGCCAATCAACTAGACGGCGCACTTCCATCAAAGGAGTAGTTTCCGAGGTAAAAGCATAGGTAATAACAGTGCCCACAGGAGAAGTTGTGGGAGAAATTTGTGGTGTTTCTACCCCAGCCGGGAGTTTGCTTTGCGCTTGCTGCAACCGTTCTGTGATCAACTGCCGCGCTTGATAAATTTCAGTTCCCCAATCAAAGATTACCTTAACCGCAGAAAGGCCCACAGCCGAAGACGATCGCACTGCTGTCACCCCAGGAGTTCCATTAATTGCACTTTCAATTGGTAGTGTTACCAAAGACTCGATTTCTTCCGGCGCGAGCCCCGGTGCTTCTGTCTGAATTTCGACTTGCGGCGGTGCAAAAGGAGGGAAGACATCAAGGGACATTTTGGGGATGATAGAAAATGTCCACAGACTAACAATAATCGTGGCGACAAGGACTAGCCAGCGACGGTTAATTACCCATCTAAGAATAGTGCTGAACATTTAATAATTTGGGAATTGGGCATTGGGAATTGGGCATTGGGCATTGATAAAAACAGCTCTCCGTGTATCCGTGACTTTCGTGTCGTGCTGTTACTTTAAACTCTTGACTTCTGTCTCTTGAGTTTTAACGTGATGGTTGTTATTGTTTAACAGCAATTCCTCGTCCCAGGTCGATGTAGAGGCGGAAAAACCATTATTTGCAGCATGGTTTCCAGAATCCGCTGCTATTGCTGGCAATTTGCGCCGATTTCCCCACAACACGCCGGCTGTGAAAGTCAGAGATGCGATCGCAACTCCTCCCCCTATTCCCGCCCACCATAAAGACACGGGTAAATTATTAAAATTAACCTCTGTTGCTTTTGGAGTTGCGTCTTTCTTTGCCTCGTCTTTTGAGGGCTTGCTGTCCCCCCGCAAAGATTGTGCGTAAAGTTGAGGTGCTCGCTGCGTTACTATCAAATCTCCCTCGAATAAACCCCTCTTAACTTCAACTAAATCTCCGGCCGTTTGACCGAGTTCAATTTCAACCGCTTGATAAGCATTGCCATTTTGGACGTAAACGGTTTTTTTCCCGCTAACATCCACTACCGCCGCACTCGGAATTGCTAAAATATTTGTGGCAGTTTTGTCTGTTAAAATCTCCAACTCCGCAAACAGTCCTGGCTTTAATTCACCGTTAATATTATCTAGTTCTGCTTTCACGGGTACAACCCGCGTTTCTCCTGACACGGATGACCCAATTAAGGCGATTTTTCCCTTGAAAGTGCGATCGGGTAAATTAGCGACTTTTACCCTGACTTCCTGGCCCTGTTTTACTTGATTCAGGTCTTTTTCGTAAATATTGGCTGTGGCAAAAACGCGGCTGTCATTTAAGAGGCTCATCAACGGTTTTTCAGCGTTTACTGACTCGCCTGGGGTAATTTCGCGATCGGCTACCGTGCCCGAAATCGGAGCAACTACGGTAACGAGTCCTTGATCGTTGGCAACAGTTCCTAATTGTTGCAGTCGCGCTTGATAGGCTGCGTCAGCCAAGCGAATGCGCGACTGAGCGACTTCGACGGCAGTTTTGCCGCGTTTGAGTTGGTTCTCGGCTTCTAGGACTTCCCGGCGACTCTGAGCTCTGGTAAGTTGAGCTTTTGCTTCTGCTACTCTGCCTTGAGATTCCCGCAATTCCCGCATTGGCAGGTCTACTTCGGCTTGTTTAATTTCGGTTTGGGCTTTGATAACTTCAGGACGGCTTTTTGCCTTAGCAACAGCGGCTTTTGCTTCTGCGAAGTGGGCTTGCGATTCCAGCATTGTGCGCCGCGCGATCGCCCCAGATGCCACTAATTCTTTGTCGCGATCGAACTGTTCTTTAGCCACTGTCAGTTCAGTTTCTGCCCGCGCTATTTCTGCTTGCGCTATTTCAACTTGACGCTGATAGTTTTCTTGAGCGGCTTGCACCACGGAACGATTATTTACTAATTCTTGTTCTTGCTGGTACTGCTTAGTTACCGCTGTCAACTGGGTTTGGGCTTGGGCGATTTCTGCTGCGGATATTTGACTTTGGCGATCGTAATTTTCTCGTGCTAGTTTGAAATCTCCTTCCGCTTGCTGCAAATCGGCCTCAGCTTCGGCACGTTTCGAGAGAGATTCAACCCGCAATTGTCCTAATTCTGAACTCGATACAACCGCAAGGGTTTGACCTTTTGATACTTTGTCCCCAGGCTTAACCAGCAACTCTACTACTTTCCCAGCAACAGGAGCCGTAACTTCTACTTTTTCGTTGGGTAAAGTTTCAATTTGTCCTGTGGTTTTGATGCCGATATCTAGTCGCTGGCGAGCGGCAGGGGAGACTTTAATTCCTAATCGTTTTGCTGTTTCGGCATCGACAGAAATAGCAGCAGGAGTTTCAGTTGTTTCGCCGCTATGGTGAAATTCATTTCCGTGGCCAGCGTGGGCAAAAACAGCGGCAGGAGAACTTAGCAAAATTAGGCTGAACAAACTTCCCGAAAAGCTGCTAATAATTGCCGGAGATTGAGCATATTTATGAAATATCATCTTTGGCATTGTCCTTGAAATCAGGTTGAGTGCCACAGGTTTAGCAGTTGGTATTTTGCCAAGGTAAGTAAGTGATACCCATTAAGTAAAGTTACTTATTAGCATTTTCCAAGAAGCGACCGCTAAGCAATGACCAAGAGCTAGAAATGCTCTACTCAACCTAGTATTTCATGGTCAAATGAAATTAGGATGAAATTTCGCATCAGCAGCCCAGATGCCCACCAGATTCTAAAATACGAAGATAAGTTTCGCCTAATGACAAGCGATTGGGCTGTATATTTTTTTCCGGTTTTTTAATCTCTGCTCGCGCTTCAATTTCGTTTGTCAATGCGCTGACTAGATCATCTACGGCTGTATTTGATTTATAACTGGTGTTTAATTCCAAGCTATTCAATATCATACACTACCCTCTCTATCTATATAGCTTTTTGCTGACCTATCTACTACTTTAGACGTAGATTCGATCCAGTGTCTACAGTATTCTTACGTAACTTTCTACTACTTTAGAGGTAGGACGGTTCAATTATCTACAGTATGTGTAGTGTAGGTACTCTCAGGAAACTGAGGTGGAGTCAGACAAATGCTGACAGCCACAGTCGAGCTACATTACTTTGTCTACCAAGGTTGTCGCCACTTTTTCCTTTGCTCAATTTCTTGCTTTTGTGAAGCAAGTATTTTCGGAAATCTTGAGCTACTGTGATTAATGTCACTCATTTTGGGGATTTGTGTCACCTTTTGTTTAGGGTAGCTAAATTACTGTTTATACCAAGCTTGCCGCCACTGTTTCATTTGCTGAATTTCTTGCTTTTGCGAAGTCAGAATTTCTTGAGCTAATTTCTTCATTTCCGGGCGTTTTGACTTCTTCAAAGCATCTTCAGCCATCACTAAAGCTCCTTCGTGGTGAGGAATCATCGCATTAATAAATCGCAAGTCAAATTGGTCGTCAGCGGCCCCTAAATCCATGCTCATCATCATGCTTTGCATTTGTTCGGGAGTCATTGCCATCATGTGACCCATGGGACCGTGATAAGCCATCGGCGTACTGCTGGCTTTGGGATACCAAGTTTTTCGCCACTCTTTCATTTGATTTATTTCGCGTTTTTGAGCAGCAATTATATCAGTGGCAAGTTTCTTCATTTCTGGGCGTTTGGATTGTTTAAGCACATCTTGAGCCATGTTTACAGCACCTTGATGGTGTACTGTCATGCCATCAATAAATCGCAAATCGTAGTCGGCATCAGCAGGGCCTAAATCCATTGACATATCGTGATTCATGCCATGATTCATGCCATGATTCATGCCACCCATGCCACCGCCTTGTACCACGTCTTGCTTGTTGTTTGCTTCAGTTGCAGCCGTAACATTTGGGGCTTGAGTTTCGCTGGAAGGGGCTTTTGAACAAGCTGCAAGCACTCCACTGGTAAAAGCGGCTGTGGCGGTCAACATCAGCGCTGCAAAGCCTGTTTTCAATGAAATTGGTTTCATAGAGCTTATATCCTTAAAACTGCCATTTATTTTCAGTTTTTCATATATAAATGAAATTAGGATGAAATTTTTCTGGCAAACTTGTAAAGAATTATTTCTGTGCCCTCGATCGCACTCAAAGTTAAGATTTACAGAACTCACTTGCACCTAATTATCTATGTACACAGTGCGCGCCTTACCCCTAGGGGTAGCGTGTCAAACCACTTTTTTCATAATTCCTGATTTATTTTGCAATTCCCCTTGACTCTCCAGTGTACTGGAGACATTACAATACAGTTAATTCATTGATTGAGCAGAGTAGTTTCTGCTGAGGTTCAAATTATGACTTTTCAGCTAAAAGTTCCTAAGATGGCTTGTTCTGCTTGTGCGACTACAATCACAAAAGCAGTCCAAGCCATTGACTCAGCCTCAACGGTTGAGGCTGATCTCAAGACAAAATTGGTCACGATTCACACCGCTAAGTCAGAAAGTGAAGTTAGGAAAGCGATCGCATCGGCGGGCTATCCAACTATTTAAAGACAAAGGGTAAATGTCTCATTGAGGATGGCATCTATGGACAATCTCACACTTAAATTGCGGGGCATGAGTTGTGCTTCTTGTGCTTCATCTATCGAACAAGCAATTCAATCTGTTCCCGGCGTAATTGAGTGCCATGTCAATTTTGGGATGGAACAAGCAACCATCCAATACGATTCCAAGCAAACCAACTTAGAAACAATTCAATCGGCGGTTGATGATGCGGGATACCAAGCTTTGCCGCTTCAAGAAATGGCGGCGCCAGAGGATGATTCCGAACAAGCCGATCGCAAATCTGAATCTCAAACCTTGCAGCGGAAACTCTGGACAGCAGGTATCATCAGCATCCTGCTAGTTGTGGGCGCTATTCCAGCCATGACCGGCTTGCACCTGCCATTTATTCCCGCGTGGCTGCACAATTATTGGCTGCAATTAGCCCTGACATCCCCCGTACAATTCTGGTGCGGGAAATCGTTTTATGTGGGAGCTTGGAAATCCCTAAAACGGCGGGTGGCGACAATGGATACCTTGATTGCCTTGGGTACCAGTGCTGCTTACTTTTATTCTGTATTTGTGACATTTTTCCCAGGTTTATTCACAGCCAAAGGTTTAAATTCTGGCGTTTACTACGAAGTTGCAGCCAGCGTTATCGCCTTAATTTTGTTGGGGAAAACCCTAGAAAATCGGGCGAAGGGAGAGACTTCGGAGGCCATTCGCAAACTCATGGGTTTGCAAGCAAAAACTGCTCGGATAATTCGCAACGGGGAAGAGTTGGAAGTGCCGATCGCCCAAGTGGAAATTGGCGACATCGTGCAGGTGCGGCCGGGAGAGCAAATCCCGGTAGACGGAGATGTTATTGAAGGCTCTTCCACAGTAGACGAAGCAATGGTTACGGGAGAAAGTTTGCCTGTCAAAAAGCAGCTTGGCGACGAAGTTATCGGAGCCACAATTAACAAAACTGGCAGCTTCAAGTTTCGGGCGACAAGAGTTGGTAAAGATACATTTTTAGCTCAAATTGTCAAGATGGTGCAGGACGCACAGGGGTCAAAAGCACCGATCCAAAAGTTAGCAGACCAAGTGACTGGTTGGTTTGTTCCCACAGTAATTGCCGTCGCTTTAGCTACTTTTCTTATCTGGTTTAACGCGACGGGAAACTTCACTCTAGCCACAGTGACAATGGTGGAAGTGCTGATTATTGCCTGTCCCTGCGCTTTGGGTTTGGCGACTCCGACTGCTGTGATGGTGGGAACTGGTAAAGGTGCAGAAAATGGGATTTTAATTAAAGGAGCCGAGAGTTTAGAATTGGCTCATAAAATCCAAATTATCGTATTAGATAAAACGGGAACTCTCACAGAAGGCAAGCCGACTGTAACTGATTTTGTGACAATTAAAGGAACGGAGAATAGCAATGAGTTAAAGTTGCTGCAATTGGCGGCGTCTGTAGAGCGAAATTCGGAGCATCCTTTGGGGGAAGCTGTTGTTAGATATGCTCAATCTCAAGAGGTTAATTTGACGGATGTTAAGGATTTTGAGGCGATCGCCGGGAGTGGCGTGCGCGGGGTTGTAGGCGGAAAGTCGATCGCCCTGGGAACGCTGAGGTGGATGCAGGAACTAGGCTGCGATACTGAATATCTGGAACTGCGCGCGAGAGCTTTGGAAGCTGCGAGCAAAACGGTTGTTTGGATGGCTGTAGCAGGCAAAATAGAGGCAATTCTGGGCATTGCGGATGCTCTCAAACCATCGTCAGCGCAGGCGGTGAAAGCACTTCAAAAACTCGGTTTAGAGGTGGCGATGCTGACGGGGGACAACCGCGCGACTGCGGAGTCGATCGCCCAATCCGTGGGCATTACTCGCGTTTTTGCGGAAGTTAGACCCGACCAAAAAGCAGCTCAAATCCAAGCCCTGCAACGGGGAGGAAAAATTGTCGCGATGGTGGGAGATGGGATTAACGACGCACCGGCTTTGGCCTTAGCAGACGTGGGAATTGCGATCGGCACCGGCACAGATGTGGCGATCGCCGCCAGCGACATTACCTTAATTTCAGGAGATTTGCAAGGCATAGTTACAGCAATTAAACTTTCCCGTGCCACCATGCGGAACATCCGCGAGAATCTGTTTTTTGCGTTTATTTATAACATCGCTGGAATACCAATCGCGGCGGGCATTTTGTACCCCATTTTTGGCTGGCTGCTCAATCCAATTATCGCCGGTGCAGCAATGGCTTTCAGTTCAGTCTCTGTACTTACTAATGCTTTGCGATTGCGGAATTTTCAAGCCAAATCTAGTGCATAAATTTGGAGGAATTAGAAAAATGTTACAGCCTAGTCAAATTTGGGGAAGTCTCGCGAGTTTAGGACTTGTGATGGGAATGGCATCGGGAGTTCAAGCTTCCCAAATTCCCGTCCAGCATTCTACTTCAACAACTAAATTCCGCAGCATTGAACAGCCACTAGGTTTAAAAGTTGGCGTCACAATAGGTGGTTTGACATTAATTGGTTTGGAATTGTGGTGGTTTTTGTTCAGTAAAGCTAAAGGGCAGCAAGCTGAATATATTCAGGGGATACAAGAGTTGACTATTACTGTAGACGGGGGTTATGAGCCTGCCACTGTAGTTGTGAAAGCAGGTCAATTAGTCAGGCTCAATTTCTTGAGGCGCGATCCCAACAGTTGTCTTGAAAAAGTGTTGTTACCAGATTTTCACATTGTGCGAGAATTACCTCTAAATCAGGTAACGGCTGTTGAATTCACCCCTCAAAAACCTGGACGATACCTATTTACTTGCGGCATGAATATGTTTCGGGGTGTGGTGGAAGTAAAAAGCTAAATCAAATAGACAGTTATCAACCTGCGGCAACTGCGACGGTTGAGGCGCGAGTTTTTTCAGCAAGAAATCGCTAAAATAGATGAAAGCTTAAAAAATTTGGAGTGAGCTAAATGCAACTACTACACACGATGCTCCGAGTCGGCAACCTGGAAGAATCCCTCAAATTTTACACCGAGGTTCTGGGCATGAAATTGCTGCGGCAAAAGGACTATCCAGACGGTAAATTTACTCTGGCTTTTGTTGGCTACGGCGAGGAATCAGACACTACAGTTTTGGAGTTAACATACAACTGGGGCGTCACAGAGTACAATTTGGGTGATGCTTACGGTCATATTGCGATCGGCGTTGACGACATTTACGGTACTTGCGAAGAAATTAAAGCCCGCAGCGGTAAAGTTATTCGGGAACCCGGCCCGATGAAGCACGGTTCAACTGTCATCGCTTTTGTGCAAGATCCAGATGGATATAAAGTTGAATTAATTCAACTGGAAAATCAAGGTAGCAACACCCATAAAGTAGCAGCAACAACCGCATCCTAACTTTCTTAAGAGGGGGAAGGGGAAGGAAAAACTATCTTCCCTCTTCCGTTTTCCTTTGGACAACTGTCAACTGTCAACTGTCAACTGAAACTTTTAATTCGATCGCACCGACGGGACAAACTGCTGCAAATAAATTTTTTGCCACAATATAGAAAAACTGCTCCCTATTTGGCTTAAGCTATCAAATTTTGGAATTAATTTAGATTCTCGGCGCTGGTCTAAAGCAGCGATCCCAGAAAAAAATACAGATAATACTAACAAAAATACTACTATCACACTAAATAAAATAGTCCAATAAACTAGAAATTCGCTTGTGTAGCTGACTGCGAATATCCACTTAATCACTAAATCCGATAAATACAAAAACAGCCCTACTGAAAACCCCACCCTGAATAATAGCCACGTCCACTTAAACATATCTGTTGCAGTCTTGCTATTTTTGGACGCAGAAAGTTCTAACTCTCTAATTTGGCTGTTAATATTTGAGGTGATTTCATACAAAGTATACTGCAAAGCATCTCTGATATAATTGAGTTCATTGTCCAGGTTTATGCACTGCTCGGATGTACTTTTATCCAAGCTCAGGTTTTGGATTTGTTTGCGGTGCGCCGCCAGTTTATTGTCTAGAGTGTAATCCCATTTTTCCAGCCGATCTACAGTCAAATACAAAAGTTCCCTATTAGCATCTAACAAGCTCTGGCAATTTATGATTGACTTAACTAACTTGCTGAGATTGTTGATATGCTCCTCTAGAGTATTTTGGGATTCCCTTTGTTTAGCTGACAATAAACTTGCGAGTTCGACATCCCGATCGCCACACAGCGACAAAGCCTCACCATACAAGTCGTCAATTTCCATTTTACCGAAATACAGAGACGCTTTGTACTCTTCTATTTCGGGAAGAGTCAGACATTCTAAGGGCTGATATTTTACATTAAATTTATATACAAGCGCTGTCATAATCTGCGCCGATTTTCGGTCTAGGTTATCTTTGTAAGGTTCTAAAATAATTGTAGCTAGATTTTTGACTTTCGCTTCCGGGTGGTGCAGGAACTCAAAAATTTTGGCAAGTATTTTAGAGAATTCCCAGTCATTAAAATTATTTTCTGCAACTTCCAAAAAGTTTGTTACCGCTGCATCGTTTTCAGCATTCAATTTGTACGGGCCCGTAAGTGCGATCGCAGCAAATACTCGATCGATCCAAAACAGATATTCTTCGCAATCCATTGGCAGAATGGGCAGCAGCCAGCTAGGGCCGTACACCCAAAAATCGAGACAATTCTCATATTCCTTGTGGCTGTCATGTCTGCTGCTGTCACCTAAAGCAAATTTGTTGCTTGCTAATAGTTGAATTTGCTCTTCTACAACCCGTCGCTCAATTTCCTCTGCATTGATTGTGGAATTGACAGCACCTTCCTTGCCTTGCCCTTGCCCTGCTTCATCCAACCAAATTGACTTAATACTAACAGCCCCAGACCACCGAATTAAAGGAGTCACTCCCCCTCGCGCTTCCTGTTCTAACGCCGCCAGCAGATTTTTGCTAAAATCACTTGCTCTAGCTTCTCTCTCACTTGATATCAGCCCCTCTCGTACCTTCCCCAATGCCTGAATTGCCAAAGCCCGAAACAGCAAATTCGGATGCGGTTTTCTGACGGCTTGCGGTATATTTTCTCTGAATATTCCGCTGTTGGGTACGCCCAAAACTTCAGCAAAAGGCTCGATGCCGCACTGTTGCAGGAATTTTTCAACTAGGTTTATTCTTTGCCAAGGTTGAGTATATTTAGTGAGAAGGAAGATTAGTGCTGTGCCGCTGCACCCCCTTGACTCAGGGATGTTAGTGCGATCGAGTTTCCACACATTGCTCGTCATAATTTGTCGCGATGACAATTACTATATCTTGACGCTGTTGTTTGATGCTCACTTCAATTTTACATCTACTGCTGCTTTTTGTCAATATTCTTCCTGGACGCATAGGGAATTTGAAACCCGGTTTCACGAGGAAGTTTATTATAACTCAAGCCTAGATTTTCCCTATAAAGCTAGTTAATAAAAGCCAATATGAACCCCGAACTAAATATATTATTTAGCAATAATTGGTCAAATGTCCAAAGTATAGGTTGGGCAACGAAACCCAACCTAATATAGTTATTTTTTGGTTGGGGCTTTTAATATTTTGTCGCTTACCATTTGATCAACGATTAAGTCGCTGATAATTTGAGCTCCGTGGGAGGTAAAGTGCAAGCCGTCATTATTTTTAACATAGCCTCGCTTACCCGATTTATTAGCAACTACTGGAACAAATTTTCCTGCTTGTGCAAATGTCTCCCAAGTAGAAATAAATTCGATTTTGGATGAAGATTTGCTGGCATTTTTATAAATATCGTTCATGATGGGAAAAGCTTTTAGATACGAAGATTTGTTAGGGATCGATTGACCGACCCAATACACTTTTCTGACGGATGACGAATCCAGTAACTTGGCATATCTTTCAACTCTTTCTTGATAAGCTTTTTGCCATTCCTTGGTCAGGACAGCGCGGCCTTTTCCTTGAGAATCAATAATATTTTGACGGTCATTTGCTCCGAACAAAACTATCACTACATCCGGCTGGTAATTATTAAAAATTTGGCTAGTTCTGGCATACCAATCATAATAATCTATCCGATTTAATCCAGTCGAGACCTTATAGTCTATTTTGGTATCGGCGATATTGTATTTTTTCTTAAGAGTGTACTGGAGTTGAATTCCTAAGTCGAACATTACGGAATCTCCAATAAATAAAAATTTGCGATAAGGTATGGTCAGTTTGGGTTTAGCTGGAGTGGGTTTTTTAGCAGTAGCAGGCTTTGGGGGTTGAACGGCAGTTTTTGTTTCGGTTTTGACAGGAGGAAGTTCTGATTCTTTGGGGATGGTATCGAAGTTAATATCTTTAATTTTGCTCCAAAAATCTTGTTCGGATTTTCGGAAACCGTCTATTTCAATCTGGCGCGCGGCTTGTTTAATTTCTGGACTGGCGAAAGGAGTGGAAGCGAAGCTTTTCAGAAATAATGATAAATTGGAAAATATTAAAGTGAGAATGACAGAAGTAACAATTAGCAAAAATTCCCGGTCTTTCATATTTCTTAAAAATTAAAGTAAATAAAAGGCGGAACGGTACTTGGCCCCAACATCAAGATAGTATACACGAGCAGCGAAACTAAGACAACCCGAAAGAAAATGTTTTTTAAGGACAATACGGTTTGCAATATTTTGGCGATGCGATCGCCCCACAAGTTGATCGCGCCAATGACTGCAATTACTAAATACAATTGCCAAAAGTTAAATTGAAAAGTGGCTACAGCAGGATTGACAATTCCTTCAAAAAAACTCACCGCAGTTTCCCAGTTGGGAGTGCCGAAAAATACCCAACTACAAGTAACAAAACTAAATGTTAACAACCAACTGCAAAATTTAGCAAATCGGGGAAAGGCATAGTCTAATTTAAAGTGGATAGCTTGGGGGATATCTTTACATAAATGGTTGACAATTAATCCTAAACCGTGAATTGCTCCCCAGAAAATAAAGTTTAAACCGGCGCCGTGCCACAATCCGCCGATCGCCATTGTTAAAAATAGATTTAGGTACTTTCTCAACTTGCCGTATTTGTTGCCACCAAAGGGAAAGTAAACGTAATCCCTCAGCCACTCGGAAAGACTGATGTGCCACCGTTTCCAAAATTCTTGCAGGCTGAGCGATCGGTATGGCATATTAAAGTTAGCAATGGGTTTAAAACCCAGCAAACAGGAGATGCCGTTGGCTAAATCCGAGTAGCCGCTGAAATCTACGTAAATCAAACAGGAATAGGAAATTGCCGCGAGGATTAAATCGATGCTGCTGTACTGCTGGGGGACTTTGAAGGGCAAGTCAGTGAAGTTAAACAAAAAGCTGGCTAAAGTATATTTTTTGAATAGTCCAGACAAAATCAAAACTATAACTTCTTCAATTTTATAGTCGTATTTTTCCTGTGAATTTAGCTGCAAGTAAAATTCGCGAGCTCGCGAGATTGGCCCGGAGGCAATTTGCGGAAAATAGGTAATGTAGGCGGCATAGTCTACAAATTTCGGACAAGGGATTTTTTGCTGGTAGCAGTCGATTAAATGAGAAATCATTCTAAAAGTATAGAAAGACACGCCGACGGGGGCAATTATTTGCAAAACTGGAAAGTTGGCTGGAATTTGTAGCTGATTCAGTACCTCAAATAAGGAAGTTACAAAGAAGTTGCAATATTTAAAGATGCCTAGATAGCCAATGTTGAAAATTAGACCGGAGATTAAAGCAAATTTTTTATACTTACTCTTGCAGAGAACCCGGAGAATGATATAATTGTAGAATGTAGAGAAAATGAGGAGCAAGAGAAAGTCAAAACTCCAAAACGAATAAAATAATAAACTCGCAACTAACAAGACAATTTTATACAAATCGACTTGGGGTTTCACAGAGACGATCAGGCTAAAAATAATTAGGAAAAAAACTAGAAATTGGTAAGTGGGAAATAGCATAAGTCTCAGCCGATAAAAAATCTTGTTTCTGGCAATATTTTTATAAGTACGGCTAGCGAACCTATCCCCAAGGGTATCGCCAGAGTCGGTCTGAACGCACCAAATTTCGGGGTGGATTGCGGAGTGTAAGCTTTTGCAACAGGTCAATTAGGCCACAACTTCCGCCTTAGTTAACCGCACTCATAAATTAATAATCCTGTTTAAAGATTATGATGGTTGTGAGACGATGTATTAACGGATAACAACAGGAATCCCCTTGATTGCGAGGAACCAACGTGCAGCCAACAGACCCTAGCAAATTTACAGATCAAGCCTGGGAAGCCATTGTCAAATCCCAGGATGTAGCCCGCCGCTTTGCCAATCAGCAGCTAGAGGTTGAACATTTAGCCATCGCCCTTCTCGAACAGCAAGGCCAGGCCAACAGCATTCTCAGCAAAGCTGGAGTCGATGCCCCCCGCTTGGCCCAGCAGTTAGATGCTTTTGCCAAACGACAGCCCAGAGTTGCTAACGCTGACCAACTATACCTCGGTCGCGGCTTAGAAGTGATGTTAGATGTTGCCGAGGCCACCAGGGCGACTTGGCAAGATAATTTTATCGCCGTTGAACATTTATTAATTGGCTTAGTAGAAGACGAACGAGTCGGCCGCAGGTTGCTGACAAAAGGCGACGGGCCGCCGGGCCGCCCAGGTTACGATCGCAAACCCCCAGCCGGTACACTCGATCGACCAAAACTCGAAGAAGCAATCAAATCTTTCCGCGCCACTGCTAAAGCCCAAGAAAAAAATTCCGAAACGAAAGGCAGCCGCAGCAACGCTAAAGCCCAAGATCAAGATGGCGAAGCTAACTCCGACGCCCTCAGCAAGTACGGCCGCGATTTGACAGAAGCCGCCAAAGCCGGCAAACTCGACCCAGTAATCGGCCGCGACGAGGAAATCCGCCGCGTGGTACAAGTTCTTTCCCGTCGTCAAAAAAACAATCCAGTGTTAATTGGCGATCCCGGAGTCGGAAAAACTGCGATCGCCGAAGGTTTAGCCCAGCGAATTGTCAACGGTGACGTACCGGAATCTTTGAAAAATCGCCAGCTATTTAGCCTCGACATGGGCAGTTTAATTGCTGGGGCAAAATTCCGGGGCGAATTTGAAGAACGATTGCGGTCTGTCCTGCGGGAAGTCATCGATTCCGACGGGCAAATTGTCCTATTTATTGACGAATTGCACACGGTTGTCGGCACCGGCGGCGGTGGCAGTTCCGGTTCGGGAATGGATGCGGGAAATTTGTTAAAACCAATGTTGGCGAGAGGCGAATTGCGCTGCATCGGCGCTACAACTCTCGACGAATTCCGCAAGAATATTGAAAAAGATCCAGCCCTAGAACGCCGATTTCAACAAGTATTTGTCGGCGAACCCAGCGTTGAGGATACTGTTTCGATTTTGCGCGGATTGAAAGACCGTTACGAACGCCACCACGGGGTAAAAATTACTGATTCGGCCCTGGTAGCTGCTGCAACTTTGTCTTTCCGCTATATTTCCGATCGCTTTTTGCCGGACAAGGCGATCGACCTGGTAGATGAAGCGGCCGCCCACTTGAAAATGGAGATTACCTCTAAACCTGTGGAATTGGAAGGAATCGACCGCCGGGTGATGCAGTTGGAAATGGAAAAATTGTCGATCGAAGGCGAAGGAAAAGGTGCTCTCGCCCCTGGGCTCGGCTTCCGCGTCGAACGCATCACATCGGAGATTGACATTTTAAAAGTCAAGCAGGAAAAATTGTCCTCTCAGTGGTTGGGCGAAAAGCAGTTGTTGGATGCAATCAATAAATTGAAAGCAGAAGAAGACCAATTGCGAGTGCAAATCGAACAAGCAGAAAGGGCTTACGATTTGAATAAAGCCGCCCAGTTAAAGTACGGCAAGCTGGAAACTGCCGTGCGCGATCGCGAAGCGAAAGAAGCGGAACTGTTGAAACAGCAAGCTCAAGGTTCTTCCCTGCTGCGCGAAAAAGTTACTGAGGGCGATATTGCGGAAATTGTCGCTAAATGGACAGGGATTCCGGTTAACCGGTTGTTAGAATCGGAACGCCAAAAATTGCTGCAATTGGAAAAACACTTGCACCAAAAAGTCATCGGTCAAGAGGAAGCTGTAACAGCCGTGGCGGCGGCAATTCGGCGCGCTAGGGCGGGTATGAAAGACCCCGGAAGACCGATCGGCTCTTTCTTGTTTATGGGCCCCACAGGCGTCGGCAAAACTGAGTTAGCGCGGGCGTTGGCGGAGTTTTTGTTTGACAGCGATGATGCGATCGTCCGCATCGATATGTCGGAATACATGGAGAAGCACAGCGTTTCCCGGTTGGTAGGAGCTCCTCCCGGATATGTCGGTTACGACGAAGGCGGACAACTTTCCGAAGCAGTGCGGAGACATCCTTATTCGGTAGTGCTGTTTGACGAAGTGGAAAAAGCGCACCCGGACGTATTTAACATTTTGCTGCAAGTGTTGGATGACGGCAGAATTACCGATTCTCAAGGTCGAGTGGTTGACTTTAGAAATACCGTAATTGTGATGACTAGCAATATCGGCAGCGACCACATTTTAGACGTGTTTACTAAGAAGGAAAAAACCGTCAAAAAACCTGCTAATCGGAAGCAGGAAACGAAAGATTTGTCAAGTCAAAAGACAGATTATAAAGTGGCTGCCGATGGTACTGTTGAGGTGTCGGCTCAGCGAGTTGATGGTGATACTGTAACTAAGAGTGAAAACAAGACTGAAAACAAGAGTGAAAATGAAAATTTATTGACTCAAGACCGGGAGACAGACCAAGAGTACGAACAGATGTTAAAACGGGTGATGACAGCGCTGCGATCGCACTTCCGGCCCGAATTTCTCAATCGGGTGGACGAGATAATTTTGTTCCACACTTTGAGCAAGGTCGAATTGCGGCAAATTGTCAGCATTCAAGTCAAGCGGATCGAGCGTTTGTTGGCCGAGCAAAAAATTACTTTGGAACTGTCCGATGCGGCGAAAAACCATATCACAGATGTCGGTTACGACCCGGTTTACGGCGCTCGTCCCTTGAAACGCGCCATCCAGCGGGAGCTGGAAAACCCGCTGGCTAACAAGATTCTGGAAAATGCGTTTGTTGAGGGCGATACAATTGCGATCGACTGTGAAAATAACTCTTTGCAATTTCGCAAAAAAGACTCTCTCCCCGCGCTAGTAGGTAACAGTTTGTAGTTGCATTTAGGAACAGGCTTTCTGGCCTGTTCCACCCAAAATTAATCTTCTTTTGTCCCAGAAATCCTGGTAGTTTAAAATCATGAAACAACTAACTAGAATCACTCTGAATCCCGAAGTAATGGGAGGAAAACCCTGCATTCGTGGCTTGCGAGTTACTGTGGGTACTATAGTCGGACTGATGGCATCGGGACACTTACCGTCAGGCATTTTGCAGGCTTATCCCTACCTGGAAGAAGCAGATATATATGAAGCGCTTGCCTATGCAGCGTGGCGAGTTGAAGAAGTAGAAATTCCTATCAAAATAGCGTGAAAATTTTGATTGATATGAACCTGTCACCTGAATGGACTGTCGTATTTACTAAATACGGAATAGAGTCTCTTCATTGGTCTACAGTCGGCGATCCTCGTGCCACCGATCGCGTTATTATGGAGTGGGCGCGAGTAAATGACTATGCCGTATTCACTCATGATTTAGATTTTGGCGCACTGCTGGCCGCAACCCAAGCTGATGCTCTAGCGTGTCATTCAAGTCCGTATTCAAGACGTGCTGCCTGCTAATATAGAGAGTTTGATTGTGGAAGTGTGCCATCAATTTGAGCCACAAATTGAGTCGGGGGCGTTCATTTCTGTGGATGAAACGCGCTCTAGGGTGAGAATTTTGCCGATTACACTTCGATAATTATTTAGGGCGTGTTTCACAAAAATTAATCTGCTTGTGGAACAGGCATCTTGCCTGTCATTCAAAAATTAAGAACAGGCATCTTGCCTGTTCCACAAAAAATTAATCTGCTTGTGCAACAGGCATCTTGCCTGTTCTTGAAAATAGTCAAGCCTGCTACTTAATATTACGAATTGCTCATCGTGCGGCTGCCGTAAGCATCCATGCTGTAGGCGGGAACGCGAACGCGGTAATCAATTTCTGTTCCCGTCACTGATTTTGCCAGTTGTTCAAAAGATTCATCGTTCCAATTCCGCTCGTGGATGGGCTTTGACTGTTCGCCCAGGAAATATGCTTGAGTGCCAATTACTGAGGCCGCGACCCAACCGACGATTAAAAGAGCGATTACAATAGTCATTTTTGCTTTTTCCTTAACTTTTGTTGCTTTATGTAAACTAATGTAACGAAAATTATTAATAAACGTCAAGGTAGTGTAATGTCGTGGCAACCGTCCGGCAGGTAGTAAATACCGCACCTAATCCTGAGTCTGTAGGGTGCGCTTAGTGTCAACAAGGGCTCGATCCCCCCTAGCCCCCCTTAATAAGGGGGGAACAAGAGTGTTCTCAAAGTCCCCCTTATCAAGGGGGATTTAGGGGGATCTAGACTGGGCTAGCAGCGAGAGATACAGAGGGGTTTCAGGCTTAAGTTGACACGCCTTGGTACTGTGCTAGCTACCGCCCATCGGTAGCTAGCACAGTACCCGGATTGTGAACTGTATCCGAAATAGCAAAACAGATTTTTGAGATTTTATAGTTAAGAAATTATAAGTTTTGCGTTAATAAATTACGATTAAAAGTCTGCCGCTGGCATGAGGAATTGCGGTCAAATTATGAGTTATGATTTATCGGTTTGGATGGGAACTAACAAATCCCAATTACCAAATTTTAAGTACAAATTACTAATTACCAATCATCGCTACAAATCATGCCCAACTCAATGTTAAATGACGACCCCTTGTGGTTCAAAGACGCGATTATTTACGAAGTACCAGTTCGGGCTTTTGCCGACAGCAATGCAGACGGGATCGGCGACTTTAGAGGACTCACAGAAAAACTGGATTACCTGCAAAACTTGGGAGTAACAGCAATTTGGGTACTGCCATTTTTTCCTTCACCGCTCCGAGACGACGGCTACGATACATCTCACTATACTACGGTCAACCCGATTTACGGCACATTAGAGGACTTTAAAGACCTTTTAGAAGCAGCGCACCAACGGGGAATTAGGGTCATTATTGAGTTAATTGTTAACCACACTTCCGACCAGCACGCTTGGTTTCAGCGAGCGCGTCGCGCCCCGAAAGGCAGTAACGAAAGAGATTTTTATGTGTGGAGTGACACGCCGGAAAAATATCAAGATGCTCGGATTATTTTCCAAGATTTTGAAACATCTAATTGGGCTTGGGATGCGGTAGCAAAAGCTTATTACTGGCACCGTTTTTATTCCCACCAACCCGATTTGAATTACGACAATCCCGCCGTCCGCCAAGCCATTTTAGATGTAGTAGATTTCTGGTTGGCACTGGGAGTAGACGGACTGCGAATGGATGCGGTGCCTTACCTGTACGAGCGCGAAGGTACTAACTGCGAAAACCTGCCCGAAACTCACCTATTCCTGAAGCAATTGCGGCAGCACGTAGATGAGAAATTCCCGAACCGGATGCTGCTGGCTGAGGCGAATCAGTGGCCGGAGGATGCGGTTGAATATTACGCTAATGGGGATGAATGTCACATGAACTTTCATTTTCCGCTGATGCCGCGTTTATTTATGGCTTTGCATATGGAAGATAGCTTCCCAATTAGCGACATTCTCCAGCAAACTCCACATATTCCCAATAATTGTCAGTGGGCATTATTTTTGCGGAATCATGATGAATTGACGCTGGAAATGGTGAGTGATGAAGACCGAGATTATATGTATCGGGTTTATGCTCAAGACACTCAGGCGAGAATTAATTTGGGCATCCGCCGCCGCTTGGCTCCTTTGATGGGAAATAACCGCCGCCGCATTGAGTTGATGAATGCTTTGCTGCTGTCTCTTCCGGGTACGCCGGTGCTTTACTACGGCGATGAAATTGGCATGGGAGACAATATCTATTTGGGCGATCGCAACGGGGTGAGAACTCCGATGCAGTGGAGTGGCGATCGCAATGCCGGTTTTAGCCGCGCGAACCCGCAGCGCCTGTACGCACCGCCAATTGTTGACCCTGAATATCACTACGAATCTGTTAACGTGGACGCGCAGCGGGCGAATCCGAGTTCTCTTTGGTGGTGGATGAAACGCCTGATTGCAATTAGGCAGCGCTTCCAAGCATTCGGTCGCGGAACTTGCGAGTTTCTGTACCCGGAAAACCGCAAAGTTTTAGCTTTTGTACGCACTTATCAAGACGAACACATCCTCGTAGTGGCTAATTTGTCACGCTTTGTCCAGACGGCAGAATTAGACCTGGCGCCTTTTAAAGGTGCTGTTCCGGTGGAGATTTTCGGCCGCACGGAGTTTCCTGCTGTTGGCGATTCGCCTTACTTTTTGAGTTTGAGTCCTCACACGTTTTACTGGTTTACTCTTACTGTTAAACACGAAGATTTTTCGCTGCACGGTGTTCCCACAGACTTGCCTACTTTGGCGGTCATAGGTAATTGGAAAACTGCTTTTGCTACAAGTCAGTTAAGCGATATGCTGCTTAATCTTTTGCCGGGATACTTGCGGCGTAATCGCTGGTTTAGCGGTTCTGATAGGACAATTCAATCTTTAGAAATAAGTGAGGTTGTACCGATTGAATGTAAAGATAGCGCGGGAGAGGAATCTCAAGTTTACATTCTGTTTTTGCGGTTGAATTATACTGAAGGTATGCCGGAAACTTACGTTTTGCCTTTAGGGTGGGAAGAGATTAAAGGCGATGTGGACGATCGGGCGATCGCGCGCCTGCACTTCCCAGAAACCAAAAAGGAAATCGGGGTACTATTTGATGCTGCTGGGGAGAAAGGTTTTCTGAGCGCGCTGCTGGGGGCGATCGGCAATTCTCGCAGTTACAGAGGTGGTGCAGGTCAACTGGTAGGAATTGCCGACAGTTCATTCAACTCAGAACAAGATTTATCGCAGCTCGATCCTCACCTGTTTAAAAAAGAACAAAGCAATACATCCGCAGGTTACGGCGACCGCTTCGTCCTGAAAATATTGCGAAAAATCGAGGAAGGAATCAACCCCGAATTAGAAATCGGACGCTTTTTAACAGAGCGCAACTCGATCCAACACTATGCTCCAATTGCCGGAGCATTGGAATATCACACACCAGCACAACAAGTCCTTACAGTCGGAATCCTACAAAAATTAATCCCCGACAGCGTAGATGCTTGGTCTTATACATTAGACACACTGCGCGACTATTTCGAGCAAGTAATGACAGTAGAAGCAAAGCATTCTGGCGAGAATTTATCTACTGCCCCGGAAAATTATTTGCCGAACGCTTTGACCGGACAAACCCAGCGACAGCCAAACTCGCTAGTAGCGGATTTATCCCTAGAAATTCCGCCATTAGCTCGCGAACTCATCGGCTCTTACTTAGCATCAGCCGAGCTTTTAGGTCAACGGACAGCCGAACTTCACCTCGCTTTAGCGTCTGACGCAGAAAATCCCGCTTTTGCCCCAGAAAGCTTCACCTCCTTTTACCAGCGTTCCATCTATCAACACATGAGAAATCTGGCGGGAAGAACTTTGCTGGATCTGAAAAAACGGCTGTCCAAACTGCCGCCAGAAATACAAAAATCGGCGCAAAAGCTCCTCAACCGCGAAGATTTGCTCATGGAACGTTTCAAGTCTATTTTGAACTTGAGAATCACCGCCGATAGAATTCGCTGTCACGGGGACTTTCATTTCGGGCAAGTTCTTTATACAGGTAAAGACTTCGTAATTATTGATTTCGGAGGAGAACGCGATCGACCCTTAAGCGAGCGGCGGATGAAGAGGTCGCCCCTGCGAGATGTTGCAGGAATGCTGCAATCTATAAGTTACGCTGTTACTTTGGCACTCCGCAATGAAGTAGAAAGCGGCATGATTCGCCCTGAAAATCTCCCGGAGATGCAGCAGTGGGCGAACGTTTGGCACCGCTGGGTCAGCCTAACTTTTGTCAAGAGTTATTTGGCGACTGCAGCCGATGCAAGTTTCTTGCCCAAATCTATACCGGAACTACAAGTTTTGCTGGATGCTTACATTTTGGAAAAAGCGGTTGCCGAGCTAGCCTACGAACTCAATTACCGCTTAGATTTCGCGGAAATTCCGCTTCAGCGGATTCTACAATTGCTGAATTAATAAGGGCGGGTTTATCTATACTCGTTAGGGTGCGTGGCTTTTTAGTTCCTCAATTAACAGCGAGATGCTAGAAAGTCACGCACCTTATATCAATTCCGGTTGCACTCATACATGATTGTTGACTGTTGACTGTTGACTGTTGACTGTTGAATCGGGGTCGAAAAACTGAATGGTTGAGTGTTAACTGTTGACTCGATTTTATTATTCTGATGCAACCGGAAACGATATGACACCATACCAAATCTACTTTGATAACGATTTGATCGGCGAATATAATGCGCTCTTCTACAAACAAATTTCGCGCCCCGCGAGGCTAGAAGAAAAGATGGTAAAAAAATGATTTCGTATTACTTAAAATAAAGAGCGGCTTGATATAAAACTTGTTCTTGATGAGTTAACAAAGTGCAGTCAGAAAGCGGGTAAGCCACACAAGTAACAGCATAGCCAGCTTGCAATTCTGAGGGCTTCAAAAACTTTTGTTCGCTTTGGTCGATTTCACCGCTCAGCAGTTTGACAACGCAAGCAGAACACTCTCCTTGCTTGCATCCATTCGGCAAGCGGATGCCGGCATCTTCTGCCATATCTAAGATATACTGGTCGTCTGGTACTGCGATCGTGCGATCGAGCGCAAGTTCCTGATTCACCAACCGAACTTGATAAACTGCCATTTTTTTCTTATTCCTTGCGAAAGGGCGGGTTTACGATGCTGTTAGTCCTAGCAAATATTTCGGGTAAAACCCGCCCCTACAACTAGAAAGGGCGGATTTATATGGTGTATATCTAGACAATTGCTTCTTGATAATCGAGATTTTCATCGAGATAAATAGCCCGAATATCCTCCGGCAAATTTGATTCTAAAGTTTGATATCCTTTTTGCAGTAAAGCCTTTACCTGAGCTGGCGAAATAGCTTCGCCTTCTGCTTGCAAATAAGCTGCAATTCGAGTTTCGCTCCAGCGGAAAGTCTGAGCCATCAACACCACTAAACGCGGCAGCGGCGCTAACAATTCTAAGGCTTGTTTGACGTAACACCATAGGGGAGGCGGAGCCGATTGTAAAGAGTAGTGAATCGACTCAACAGGGGGCAATTCCGCTTGATTGATGCAGACGGCGGTGACATTAATCAGCCAGTTTTGGAGACTGAGATTTCCGCCATCAGACTCTTGGATTTCGCGGCGCAAATCGAGGCCTCGGAGTTCGTGATAGATGTGCAGCCAAGTGTGGGCAAACAGGTAATCGCCTTGTACGGGCGATCGTACGGAATGGCGAATCAGGGAGTGTACAATTTGAGCGTAGCGGCAAAAAATCGCCGTGAAGAACCTACCCTGATCGGGATGGTTTTGAAACAGAGTCAATAATTCCTGGTCGCTGTGGTGAAACAGGGATTTGACCACAGGATGGTTGAATTCGGAAAAATTAGGTGTTTGCACAATTGTTCTGGAAAGGTTTGGAGAATAAATGCGGGTGCAGCCCGATTCTACACGATTTGTCGATCGACATTCCAGAGTTGAGGGCCATTTTTTAGCGGTGCGGTGCCAGCAGAGCGGTATTTCTGGCATTTTGTCCCTCTTTCAAGATAATACAGGGGATTCCAGGTTTATGAAGTACAGTAGCAGCAGCTTGTAAACCAGTTTTTAAAGTGCTTAATATTAAC